>JADFHN010000123.1 GCA_022567155.1 Bacteroidota bacterium | reverse complement strand
TAAAATTCCAAGATAATTAAAAGATCTGAAGATATTCAGATCAAACAAGCAAAACAAAACCCGGGTTGGAAATATTCCGGTATCAATGCGTAATCTTGACGTCCCTGTAGTATCCGCCTGCCAGTTTATTCCTGTCTTGTGCAATATAAAAATGACCAGCTTTTAAAATACCGATATTTAACGTTTTACGAAATAAACATAGTTGAATTTGGGTTCTGCATTGCACAAAAAATGAAGCGGCTCTTCATAAATCTGAATAATTTCACAATTTAATCCGCAATACCTGGACTAAATTAATTGATATATTCACTTATTTCCCTACCTAAAAGGGTCAGCAACGATCATACAATAATAATATAACGGTGCATCCCTGCCGGCCGGCCGGCGCACCTTTATTTGATTTATGACAACAAAAATCTATGAATATGATCGGTGTTTCGCACCTCAAATTAAAATTAAGAATGGTATGATACAATACAATATGGAAGGGTACAGAGTACCCGAAATGTTTATAGAAAGCAAATCAAAATATATACCAAGATGCAGCACACCGTAATATAAATCCTGCCATTTACAAAATGTAATGATATATTTTAGTGAATCGAGTATTATCAAAGTCTCCGCTGGTTTAATGACCCTAATGGAGGAGGAAAATTGCTGATAAATAGGGATTTAAAAATAAGCATAGTTGAATTTGGGTGCTGCATTGCACAAAACAGTAGGAAATATTCCGGTATCAATGTGTAATCTTGACGTCCCTGAAGTATCCGCCTGCAAGTTTATTGAATGGAAGAATGATCTGTAGATGATCATCTCTATAGTTGGCAGACACTTTTGTGACATCTACATCAAATGGTAATGGCCCTGAATAAATATTCACAGGTATTTTCATTTTATTTATACCTTGGCCTGATGTCAACAAATAAAATACACGTATGCTACGGTTTTCAAGCTCGATCCTGAACGATTCCGCTGTCACACCCGAAATGCGTATATCGGCCTTATAATATCCCTTCATTTTCATAAACTGGACCAAAGGAGCACTTATTCCACCTCCGATAACGTCGTTGACGGCTGCCATACGTGCTAATTCCGATATAAGCAGATTTCCGATCATCACTTAAATTCCTTTATTAATAAAGTATCAAATTATGTACCAGAATATGCTAATGATTGTTTTTCTGACAAATCGGCATAATTTATCCTTCATCATTGTATTTTGTGCTGAAAACTACTGTATAAGATACGCCAGGCCCTGTTTTCATTCTTAACTAATCCAATAACTTAAAATAAATTGCGATAATATCTCCTGATTCTGTATTCTGCATGACAGTGCGGATGCCAATTATTAATTCGACCTATATGTGATTATGAGTCAAACCAAAATAGCATTACATAAGATGTTTTGTATATTGGAATAGAAAAATATTTTTACAGCAATGGAAAATCTGCTTAAAAAACTAAAAAAATATGCGAAAAGGTTTTTGATAACTCTTATTGTAGTAGGTCTGATGGTTTTGAGCTTTTTCTATTTTGGCGTTTACAGCAGGGGAGATCGTGTAGGAAAAGTAATAAAAATAAGTGAAAAAGGGCTGTTGTTTAAAACCTATGAAGGACAAATCAATATGGAAGGGTTCGGAGCGGTGCGAAGTGCGAATATCTTTTCGCAAACATTCGAATTCTCGGTTGAAAAAAGCAGGGCCGATGTTATTGTAAACCTTCAACGGGCTATGAATGAGGGCAAACGGGTAAATATACACTATATCGAGCGGTACTGGCTGATATCCTGGCGGGGTGAGTCCAAGTATTTTGTGAGAGAAGTGAAAATTCTTGATAACTAAGCGAAGAAATTTCGTCCGGCTTAAATTACCTGGTTTTTCACCGCTGTCAATCTTCCGGTTCAATCCATGCGGGCCCCCGGAGAACCCTGCCGGCTCTTTCTTCCATCATTTTCCCTTCGAAAACAGTTATTTTTCCATTTACGAGCACGCAATAAATGCCCTCTGAATAGTGATGTGGATCTGTGAAAGTAGCTTTATCAATGATTGTTTCAGGGTCAAATACCGTGATATCTGCAAAATAACCTGTTTTTAACCTACCGCGGCGTTTAAGACCCAGGCGGTCTGCAGCCATTGAGGTCATTTTTTTTATGGCCGTCTGCAAGTCGAGCACATGTTTTTCCCTGACATAATATCCCAAAATCCTGGGGAAGGTACCGTACCACCGGGGGTGCGGCCAACCATCGCCAAGATTTACAAGCCGGCCGTCAGACCCCACCATGGTCATCGGATGCTGCATGATCCGTACCACGTCTTCTTCACTCATTGCATGATAGATGGCCGTTCCTCCGCCTTCCTGCTGGGCTTTTAAAACGAGCAATGCCCCGTTTTTCGCATTGGGTTCCATCCCTTCCCGAACCGCCCAGTAATGCAGGGTTTTCCCGGATAATGTAGAATCCCAGGGTGTGCGTGCAAGCTGTACTCTGCTCAGATCACCTCCGCCCCGGTCATTTAAAATATTGAATTTTATCCCGGCAAGGATACTGTCTTTCAATGCCGGATTTTCAGTTCTCTTTACAAATTCTTCCTGCCCACCAACCCGCGCCCACGCGGGGATCAGAATGGAAATACCCGTATAGCTTGCCGTGTAGGGATACTGGTCCATCATTACATCAATCCCGAGTGCCCGGGCTGAGTCCACCATTGCCAGCGTTACCTTACTTTTTCCCCACATGGGCATACCGATTGCTTTATGATGGGTAAGCACTACGGGTATGGCTGCTTCACGGCCGATGACGATTGCTTCATATACGCCTTCAATCAGCCCCAGCCCTTCTTCACGAAGATGAGAGGTATAAATGCCGCCATGTTGCGCAGCAACCTTCGAAAGTGCAATGATCTCTTCGACTTCCGAAAAAGTCCCCGGAAGGTATTTCAACCCGGTAGAAATGCCAAAAGCGCCCTCACGCATGGCTTGTTCCACCTGGCTTTTCATCGCCTTAAGTGTTTCATCATCGGGATCCAGGTCTTCCATGCCCATCACATTTCTGCGTATGGTATTATGACCAACCAGGTAGGCCACATTCATACCAAGTTCCAGCCGGTCAAGTGAGTCGAGATATGCCCCAAACGGCCACGGACCGCCACCGTCAGGTCCTCCCAGCGCTGTAGTCACACCCTGCATCACATGACTAGTGGCATCCGGTATTCGCATGATCGGACCCAGATGTACATGCATATCTATGAATCCAGGCGCTACCACCAGTCCTGTAAGGTCAATAATACTATCGGCTGATCCGGAGAATACGGGCCCAACAAAAGCAATTGTATCGGCGTTTATTCCAATATCAGCAATATAAGGCTCTCCACCGTTGCCGTTTACTACCAGGCCTCCTTTCAGAAGTAGTTCATAGTGTTCTTTCCCGGCCTTTGGCACACAGGAAAAAATCAGGAGTGCAAGTAACACGGAGACTAAGAATCTGTTTCTGTTCATGACAATAGCGGCTTTTAAATGGAATTGCAAGATAGCAGAGATTTGAATTCTGCCAAACAGAAACCAGTTAAGTCACGATTTTCAGAACAAACTGTTTGAAAGTATCAATATTTATTCAAAATTGTAGGTATGGAAGAAAATATCAAACAAAATGCGACATCGCCACCAGAGGCAACTGCCGGCGGATCGTATGGCCATGGCTGGGGTACATTGAAAAAGTATTTCCTGGAACTTTTGCTTATTACATTTATCATTGTACTTATTGACGTCCCTTTTGGCTGGTTTAATAAATCATCATTGACCAATTATAATTATGATTTTACCAACAGCCTTTATTCCATGCTCTATTGGGTGCTTATTGCGTCCCCGATCGAATACGGTGTAATTTACCTTTTCTTAAAGGCCGTACGCGGGGAAACGGTACAGATTAAAGATATTTTCCAGCCATTCAACCAGTTTGTGGATGTGGTACTGGCAAATATCCTGGTTACAGGCATTGTCATAGCTGGAATTATATTATTAATCATCCCGGGAATTGTATTCGCCATCAAACTGGTATTCGTTCCATACCTGGTCATGGATCGTAAAATGAACGCCATCAACGCCGTGAAAGAAAGCTGGAAAATGACCGGCGGCCTTGGTTGGACCATATTCGGAATGGCCATACTTGCCTTTTTTATCTGTCTGGGAGGCTTTATTGTCTTCTTTGTGGGAATCATTGTTTCACTAATGTGGATCGGTGCGGCATTTGCTTCGCTTTATTATGCGGTGGATTCGAAAAAAAATAGTTCCAGTGTTGTTACGGAAAATAATTGAATGTCAGAATAATCTTTAGCCGGGAAACAGCCACTTCGCTTCCACACAAACCAACTCACCCTAACATTATTTCTAACAAAATGTAACAGGTTTGTTAAATACATTAGCAAGCTGATCAAAAAGGCTTACATGCGTATTTCCTTCTTTCTCAGGAACCAGACTCATGGCATATTCACTCAGCGCCGTAATGGTAAGGCTCGGGTTCACCCCCGGATTAGCCGGAACGATGGATCCGTCCAGAATAAACATATTGGGATAGCCATGCACCCGGAATTGTTCATCAACTACACCTTCTTTTATTGTTGCCCCCATCGGGCATCCTCCCAGAATATGCGCCGTGGTGGCCATATTGAACAGCACTTCAGGAATGGCGTTTTGGGCCACACCACCTGACTTCGCTGCAAACCGGTGCATCACATCCTGTCCTGAGGGAATGTAGGCAGGAACCCTTTTTTGTCCACTCTGTCGGTTGTCGAGTGTAATTCCTCCTCCAAACAGGCTGTTTTTCCATCGCATCCGCATTGAGTTATCCAGTGTTTGCATGATCAGAAGAACAACGGCATTGGTAGCTAGGTGAAAATTAAAGATCGTTCTAAAAAACTTCACCGGATTCAAAACTGCATTTATAAACGACTTAACCGTCCGAAAGGCTGCGTTACCCTCACCTGCAGCCATTATGGCAAGCCGGTACATTGCTCCGGAACCATCCGGGTATTTTACAAGTTCGACCTGTGTATTTTCATCCGGACTGAATACAGAACTTATAGCTACCCCGTGATTGAGTTTTTGCTTTGCAGCGCCGACGCCGCACAAAGACTCCGAGTTCGTCCGGATATTTTCCCCGAGCGTATCAGATAAATCCGAAAGTGTCTGGTATTTGTATTTTTGTTTCAGCAACAAGTCCAGCGTACCCAGCACTCCGCCGCTGAACACTACTCCTGTTGTTCTGTAAATTTTCGGATTTTTTGCAAACCACGAAGTACTGGAAACCGTGTTAATCCTGTATTCTCTTTCATCCGGAATCCATTCCACCTTTTCAACGTTGGTTTCGGCAATGACTGATGCACCAAATTTCCGGGCAAAATACAGGTAGTTTTTATCCAGGGTATTTTTGGCATTGAAACGGCATCCGACCATGCAGCCGGCACATTCGATACAACCCAGACGCTCCGGCCCCAGCCCGTTGAAGTATGGGTCTTTAGGTGTTGACGTATCGCCGAAATAAACGCCTACTTCCACCTTATGATAGGTATCTTCTCTTCCCAGATCACTGGCAATTTCTTCCAATAACTCATCGGCAATATATGACTTGTTCACCTCTGTGGTTCCCAGCATAAATTTTGCCTCCCGGTAATGGGCTTTCAGGGTTTCTTTCCAGTCCCGAAAAGAAGCCCAGGCTGCATTCTCATAAAATTCGTCCGGTGGTTCAAGATGCGTGTTGGCATACACTAGGCTGCCCCCGCCTACACCCACGCCGCTGATGACAAACAACTCCCTGAAAAAACTGAGCTTCTGAAAACCAAACCATTTCAGCGCCGGTGCCCACAGATACTTCCTGAGGTTCCAGTTGGATTTGGGAAAGTCAGCTGCTTCGTATTTCTTTCCTTTTTCAATTACCAGTACATCATACCCCTTTTCCGCTAACCGCATAGCCGAAACGCTGCCACCAAATCCGGATCCAATGACAATGTAATCATACACGTGATTCTTGTCATTCATTACAAAATTAATTTAATAAACATGTTATTCCGGCCATCTGTAAACTGGATATCGCATATACACAGGCTCAAAATCCGGCATTCGCTCATACACGAACCTTAACTGTGCCCAGGCACTTTTGGCAAAACTATCATCCGCGTTCTTTTTGCTTTTCAGGGCAGATTCTAATTCGGGATGCGTGGCAAGGTATCCTGCAGCAATATCTTCAAATACATAGGGAGAAAAATACTCCTTCATCTGAAGAACTGTATCAAAATAATTCCACACAAAAAATGAATCATAACCCTGCGGCTCAAGCGTTTCGACCAAATAGCGGTTTGCCCGCTGGTCGGTATAAGCAATAAAATCCCCTTTGTGAAACTGGATGGCATCAATATGTTTCTCCAAGACTACATCATAATGCAGGTAGTGCCCTTCATAAACCCGTTCCCGTGTTTTATAGTCTTTTATTTTATAAATGCCTACCGTTATCAGGCTGTCCTGGTCCAACGGATCAAACACCACTCCATTTCTTTTAAGGTTCTCAATTACATTATGCCATCCACGTGGAATAAGATATGCCACTGGTTTTGTTACAGTTAATACAGGGTTATAGTAATTATAGTGTTTTATGTTTTTATTGCAATTTGAAATCTATAATTAGTATCATTACTTAAGAAGCACACAATAAGTATTATTTTAGTTTCGTGGTAGATGGGGAGGGG
>JADFHN010000058.1 GCA_022567155.1 Bacteroidota bacterium | reverse complement strand
AACCATTGGAAGAAAGGGTATATGATTTCACCGTTGATATCCCCGATCCCGATGTTGAAGGGTTAAATTTGATGGTTGAAATCGAAAAGCACCGGATGACAAAAGAGAATGCAATGTATCACGGGATCTTGGAAGATTATCCGTTATCCATTTCTGTTTTTAGTCGAAAATATGAAATTGTAATCAATCGATAGCGCCTTTGAACTCAGAAATTAATGGTGTATTAAAAAGTTTAAGGAATAATTCTTCAAAGGTATTCCAATTTGAATTGTTAAAGACTATTATACTTACGACAAAGGATGGCGCTACAAAACGTACCGGATTGCCGGTACACCGCTATAGCTAAGAAATGTAGCAGGAAAAAATGGGTGATGCATTTACATTTATAGTTACCTGTAAGCACCTCAGATCAACATTCCAATAACTTTAGTAACTTTGAAAGCAGAAATAAACATATCATTTAGTCAAATTTTGGAATTAATTCGACAGTTACCTAAGGAAAAAAAAGTCGACGTATCAAAGGAACTGGAGAAAGAAGCCATTGAGTCCAAATTAACTGAATTGTTGACTGAATTCTGAACTGATGAATTGAGTTTTGAAGAAATAACTCATGAAGTCGAAGCTGTAAGACAAGAACTTTATGTCAAGCAACAAAGTATTAAGGTCATTTTTGACACTAATATCTGGATCAGCTACCTTATTGGTCAACAAATTCATGGATTTACTCGTTTTGAATCCTTTCGAGGGAACAGAAATTTTGGAACCAGCAGAATTTGAAAAACGAATCATCAAAGGAAGCACCTACAGGTAATAAACAATTTTAATGGCAAAGTGTATTTATAATGTGCTTACACCAGTAAGATGCAGTTCCTGTAAATTAAGTACAATTCTTCGTCTGCTTTTTCAAGCGCCTTACTAATTGTCGGGTTACCATATTTTTTTCTAATCATATCAAGGTCATAATATTTGAAATTGTGAATTGAATTCAATTTCATTATTATTCTGTCTGTATATTTTTTATTAAAGGAGATATTTGATTCTCACTAAATAAGGGTGAAAATGAAAGAAGTAATTACAAAAGCATTATATCAATAATAAACCGGACCCAACGCTTTCCGTACATTAAAATATACAGGTAGCATTTATTGATCCGGGTTCACCAATCTTAATTCAGGATGATTTGGTAGATAAATATGGTATGAGCCAAAGGGCATCGGATGGTTTCAACCAATGGTGTACAAGCAATCCAAGGATTGTGCCATGAACTACATGGGCGACAAACGTTAGTATAAACAGTTGAGGCCACATCCACCTTACTCCAAACAATCCTACCATAGGTCCCATTGGGGGGCCAACCATCATAAAAAACTCCATTAGCAGCAACCAGGCAATTGCCCATAATACAGTTGTTTTATAAGATTTGAAGTTTCCGAATACAAGTGTAAAGACAAGTCCGAAATCAGCGCCATTCATAAAATGGACAAACTGGCCAACCCAATAGTATTCAGTGAAGTTACTGCTGCCTGTCACCATTTTGCCAAACATTTCGGGTGTATCGGCGGGCAACCAGCCGGCAATTACCCCCATTTGCCTGATCCAGTCAAGACCAATGGTGGCAATAGCGCCTGCAGCCAGTCCGATGACAATCCTCCGAAATAAGTCGGGGTAGTGTTTCCTGCTATATAAAGTGACTCCCAGAAGGATGAGTAAAGCAGGAATATAAAAATAAAGCATATAGGGCCCGCCAAATTCATGCGCTACCCGAATAATTTTAGGCCCGATTGCCTGTTGTTTATAATATTCGGAGTAGGCGAAAGACAAAACAACGATATGGATGGGTACAATTCCACCGGTGAAAAGCGCTACCAGCGTAAGAATCGATTTTTTCTTATCCATTTTGAATAAGGGATTAGTTGGTTACCTCCTTGATGATATTGGCAACCAATCCGTCGAGCTCATTAGCTATCTCTTGTTCTCCTTCATAATTTGCCAGAACTGCAGAGGGTTTAAAAAAACGCAGAACAACCTTTTTATCCGGGCGTTCCATTACAATGAATTTCAGTGGAATCTGGATGGTTGCCAGCGGATTTGCTTCCATTACTCTTCGCATGTATTTCGGATGAAAATAAAAGATTTGCTTCATCCCGTTTACCTCCTTGCCAGCCATTCGTAGCATTTTTTGGGCATCAACTTCATGGATTACCATTAAATTCTGTTCTTCGATGGCCCCTTTAAGTATGTCAACTGTTTCGTTAAACGAATACACAGACATCACCATGGAAGAACCGTCCTTCATTTCTTTTTGTGCCTGTACTGTATTCAGGGAAAATACACCCATCAGCATGGCCATTGCAGCAATTAGTTTCTTTTTCGTTTTCATAATAAGTTTGTGTGTTTAATTAATAAAATAATTATTTAAGAAAGTACTTAAATATAAGTTAAATTTTTTTTTGTGATAATATTTTTCATAGGTATATAACTGTATGATATCCGGCCAATTCCTTCAACTTCATCCGCACTATTTATTACCAGGTATTTGTTTACAGGGTCATTCTGTTTTCTTTTCTGGCAAACATTTAAGAACGGTTTTGTAAATAGTATGTATTCATTAGCATTAATATTATTTTTTAACAATCTGTGGGCAAGAATTACATCTGCACCGTATAGTTTGCAGAACCCATTCACCATGAGTGAACCAATAGTACCATAATGGATAATAAACTTTAGTCCCAGTTTTTGCAGCATTCTGCAATTACCACACTGGCACTGGTCTTCCTTTGAAAAATCATTCAACTTTTGATGAAAATGCATGTACATAGTTTTGCACTGTTCAATGACATCAGTCAGGGTGGAGTGATCGTGAAAGGAATAAAATAAAACCGCATCACCCTCTAGTTCAGAAACAGATAAGTGTAAAATATTTGAATGCAGTATGGTTTCAAGTAATTGTCCGATTTTTATCTGGCTATGTTGGAGATTAGAACTCAGCAAATACTCCGTAAAGCCTGAAATATCGGGAATCAGAATCAAACCAGGGGCTAAATTCGAACGTGAATCAATATTATCGATGCAAACTTCAGGCATAATTTTAAATATTCAATCTTAACTCGCACAGCAGCTTAATTCTGCCACATCTTTGTGGAAAGTAATGGCAGCCAGTTTGATCCCTTCCGATAATGTCAGGTAAGGGTGGAACGAATTTGCAAGATCTTCCACCGGGATGCTATATTTAATAGCCAGACTTGCCTGCATGGCCAGTTCGCCGCCTTCCGGGGCTACAATCCGCGCGCCGATCAATTTGTCGGTTTCCGGGTTGCGTATCAGTTTAATAAAACCTCGTGTGTCAAGTGCAGCTTGCGAACGTGGTACTTCGGTGAGCGGTACCACGGATGTTTCGTAGGGAATACCCGCTTCCTCTGCGGCTTTCTCATCCATACCGGCTCCGGCGACCTGCGGGTCGGTAAATATCACCCAGGGCAATCCGGTGTAATCCGCATCTATCATTTTACCTGAAAATGCATTTTGTACAGCAATTTTTCCCTCATAAGCTGCGGTATAAACAAAAGCGGGGGTGTTGGTACAATCTCCTACCGCATAAATGTGGGGAAGGCTCGTTTCCTGCTTTGAATTCACTTTGATATGGCCTTTAGGCCCCAGTTCCACGCCAATTTCTTCTAAACCAATACCCCTTGAGTTCGGCTGAGTTCCTGTTGCTACAAGTATATGCGTGGCTTCGTATGATTTGGGCTGGCCGTTTTGGATGGCCTCAACATTTACTTTATTACCCGATTTCGATACTTTTTGAATGGTATTATTCAATTGAATATCTATGCCGTCATTGGTCAGATGTTTGTGGAGTTCATCGGTGATGTCCGGCATCTGTGAGCGTAAAATGCGTTCCGAACGATGAACGATCTGCACGTTTGTGCCAAACCGGTTGTAGGCTTGTGCAATTTCCAGGGCAATGTAACCGGCGCCTAAAATAATGAGGCTTTCGGGTTGCTCCTCGAGATCAAACAGCGATACATTGGTGAGATAATCCACTTCCTTTAAACCTTCATAATCCGGAATATATGTGGTGGCACCGGTTGCCAGGATAAACTTGAGTCCGGTATAGGTTTCGTCGCCCACGATAATGGTTTTTTCACTTGTAAATTTTGCCCAGCCTACCACAACTTTTACATTGCTGAGGTCGCCAACGATGTCCAGGTATTTCTTTTTTTGCAATTCGCCAACAAGTGCTTTTTTCTGCTGGATTATTTTTTTGTAATCCCAATCAGGCTTTTTTGTAGTGATGCCATCAAAAGGAGAGAAGGAGGCTCTGCGGATGCTTTCAGCTGCACGGATCAGGTATTTTGAAGGTACGCAGCCCACATTCACACAGGTGCCGCCAATCGGCAGGCCTGCATTGACCATCAGTGTAGATAATCCCAGTTCTTCAGCCTGGATGGCTGCAGCAAAGGCGGCTGAGCCCCCGCCAATGATGATCAGGTCAAAAAATTGTCCTGATTCCTTATTTTTACTGCTTACCGGACTTCTTTTTTCTTCTAAATGGCCGTTGGCACCTGTTTCACCCAGCACCTGGTAGCTGCCCAACGCGTTAATGGTGTTAATGATGGCATCCCTGGAAGTTTTGGAGGCATCGAAACGAAAGCCGCCGGATTCTTCGGGATAGCTTACTTTTTCTTCAATAATACCATCCAGGGTGCTCACTTTTTTTTCAATGCTTGTTGCGCAGTGGTCGCACGTCATCCCTTTGATATTCAACGTGATGGTTTCAATTTGCCCCTGTTGAGTTTTGGATTTCTTCTTGTTTCCAAAAAGCTTATTAAACATGTTGATATAGGATTAGCTGTTTTATGATTTTTTTCGCTTTTGCGGAGGTAGGATTTCAGCCGTAAAGGTTGTTTTATCTTCAATAACCTTCACAATATCTTCCGGTTTTATCTTTTTCGAATTGTATTTGACGACGGCAATATCTCCCGGGTACTTCACTTCATTGAAGGTGATACCCGGAGTTTCAGACAGTACGTTACTTACGGTACTGGCACATCCGGCACAGGTCATGCCCGTTAATCGGATTTCTACATTTTTTATACTTTTATTCTGTTTTACCTGAGTGTCTTGCAAAGACTTTTGATCGGATTGTGCGTGCACTGAAAATGCAAGAAATAACGTAATACTTGCAAGAATAAAAGTCGTGTTTCGTAGTTTCATACAATTGCAGGTCTTTAGGTTTTATAAAATATCCATTTAGTTTCCACTTGAGCCGGGATTCCCCTCCGAAGCGGTTTTTTCTTTCACTTTGTAGCCGGATTCATTGATAGCAGAAACAATGGCATCGCGTGATGTTTTTGTTTCATCAAAGTCAACGATTGCTTTGCCTTCCTCATACGAAGCCGAAACCCCCATCACACCATCAAGTTGACTTACGGTATGTTTAACATGATCTTCACAACCGGTACAGGTCATTCCTTCAACGGCAAGCTCTATTCTGTTTATTTTCGAACTGAGAGGGGTAATGATACCGGCAAAACCAACCTCCTCCACATCCCGGACTTCAGAACCCACCACTTTATAGCCGGTTTCATTGACCGCTGCGATGATTTCATCAGCAGATGATACTGATTCATCAAATTTTATAAGGGCGGTACCAGTCTCATACGATGCCTGTGCCTGAAATACACCCGGTACTTCATTGGCAGCATGTTCAACATGCTCGTTGCAGCTGGCACAGGTCATTCCTTCAATGTCGAGTTTGATTTGTTTGATGGATGATGTTTCAGTTATGGCCAGTTCTTTGGTGTTATCGCCATAAAAAATATGGGAATAACCGGGAAATGCCAGCATGATGGCTGCAAACACGGTGACAATCCCGAGAAATGTTTTGGATTGGATAAAAGGTTCTTTCCCGTCTTCATCGCAGTCACATTCAATTTCTTCCCGGGACCGTGGTTTTAGTTTCTGGTACCAGGCAAATCCCAATACGGCCACAGTAAGTCCAATCAGGTAGGGCCGGAAGGGTTCCATCCATGAAAATGTAGCCGCAATCCCACTTACGCCGGAGAATAGCGCAAGTACGGGGGTGATACAGCATAACGAGGCGGTTATGGCAACTAACAAGGCTGCACCAGCTGGTTTTGATGTGGTTTGGTTACTCATTTTACTAAAATCTTTTCGTTTATTTTCATTAATTTTTTAAGTATCGGAATTAGCAATTCTGAATTTTCTTCAACCAACGAATAGAATATAGTCTGGCCTACCTTCTTATCCTGCAGGATGCCTCCGTCTTTCAACTTTCGCAGATGTTGGGATATGGCAGGCACTTTCATGCCCAACACATCGCTCAGGTCACAGGGGCACATTTCACCTTCCTTATAAATCAGAAATAGGATTTTAAGCCGCACCTCATTTCCTGCCAGATCCAGTGCACGGGAAAAAGAAACGATGTCATTGCCTACCCGTTGCAGATCTCGCCTGCATTCGTTTATTTGATTAATGTCAGCAAGCACCCGTATGCATGTGTTGTCATTCATATTTCAATATTTAGCAAATTATTATTTAAGCAAATTCTTAAAGATAAACGCAAGTGTATGAAAAAAGTTCATGTAATTTCAAATATATTTAAGTAAATGCTTAATTAATCCCTCCTCGGTTATTTCTTTTTAACCGTGAAGTTCGCCAAGGTAAAACCGCAAAGTCCGCTAAGGTTAGTGAAATCTAAACCTTCTTAGCGTTCATTGCGGTAAATAAGAATTTCTCCAAAAGTCGTACTATTCCTGTTCGTAGGGTCGCGCTACGACCAAACAGCCGGTCACAATTTTCATAAAATATCTCAAATGCGGTTATGTTGGTAAACTTTGAGTTTACATACATTTGAGGGAAAAACCCTGCACTCAATTCCTTTGCTTACATGGTTTTTCGAAAATATTGAAATTACATTTTATGACTAAAATCACCAGTTTATCTGATACTGATCATTGATGGGCATGTGTGAATAAGTTAACTTTGCAAATAATGTTTAAACAACTAATTATGATAAAAAGAATCCTTGTACTATTTGCCGTTGCGTTACTGGTTAGTGTTTCATTTGTAAACGCACAAAATGAAGATTGGTCAGCTCCATCTGCCGCTGATAAAATCGTTAATCCACTCAAAGGAAATTCTGACGCCACTAAAAAAGGTAAAATACTTTATCAGCAGATGTGCGCCATTTGCCACGGTGACCAGGGTAAGGGAGATGGAATAGCAGGTGCAGCCCTTGATCCTCCCCCAGGCAACTTTATTACTAAGAAAGTGCAAGCACAAACGGATGGAGCCATTTTCTGGAAAATAACAACCGGAAGGCCACCTATGATTTCTTATGCGGAATTTCTGAAAGAAGAGCAGAGATGGCAATTGGTTAATTATATAAGGGAACTTGGGGAAAATAAATAACTATACTATGAAAAATAAATATATTTTCTTAGTTGCCATGTTTGCGGTTGCTGGTTTTGTTCCTCTCGCAGTTCTTGCTCAGGATCAGTCAGAGGTGAATAAAGAAATTGAAAAACTGAAAGAAGAAAACAGGGAGCAAAACAAAAAGATCAACGCAAATAAACCCGGGAAATCATCATTTTTATTTACAGGATTTTCAAATCTCACGTACCATCAGAATCTTGAGGATACGGATGACTCCAAATTTGCTCATGCCGGATTTTCTCCTATAACCATTTGGCGTCCATCCGAGCGTTTAATGCTTGAAACTGAACTTCACATTGAGATGGAAGGTGGAGTCCATGGGGGTGAAGCAGGGGATGGTCATGGTGGCCATGGATCGGAAAATGAAGCCGGTCATGAAGGTACAACTTTTATTGATCTTGGATATGCAAATATGGTGTACTTTCTAAATGATTATATGATAATTACAGCAGGAAAGTTTTTAACACCCATTGGTACATTTAATGAAAGATTTCATCCATCCTGGATCAATCCATTACCCACAAGTCCTTTGGGGATGGGGCATGGAAGTCCATTACCTGTCGCGGAGTTGGGGATACAAATAAGAGGTGGCCTTCAGACAGGTATTTCTAAATTAAATTACGCTTTGTACCTTTCAAATGGACCGGTGCTGGAAGACGGACAGGGAGATCCTGAAAGAGCGGGTAGCGTTGTTTACTCAAATTTCAGTGATAATAACAAAAATAAAGCCCTGGGAGGACGACTCGGCTGGCT
This sequence comes from Bacteroidota bacterium, assembly GCA_022567155.1. Lineage (GTDB taxonomy): Bacteria > Bacteroidota > Bacteroidia > Cytophagales > Cyclobacteriaceae > SZUA-230. The sequence continues at coordinate 17,322 of JADFHN010000058.1, read as the reverse complement.
TCCAATCCATAATTCATCTTTGGAAATTGGTATATCAGGTCAATGGGCAAAAAATGTAGGAGATGAGGGGTCTGTTTACGAAAAAGTAGGAAGCCAATTGGTAGTTGGCGATATTTCATACCTGATAAATTCCACCTCCCTGAAAGGGGTGATAAGGCTTACCGGCCAATACTCAAAATTGATGGTGGATGATGCCCTGTATAAGAGTGATTCGACAGATATCGCAAAAGGTGATTCTGAGTTTTATACTTTTGATAACACAAGCACATTTTACTATGGCCTTATTTCCTACCGCCCTTCCAAATCCGGCAAGAAGTTTATTAGAAACATAGAGTTCGTATATAGGTATGATTTTGGACAAACCCCAGCGGATTCCAAATGGGAATTTGAAGACGCCAGATCAACATTCGGATTGAATTATTGGATACAGGCAAGATCGGCAATAAAACTGGCCGTTTCAATTGGTGAATTAAGTAATATAATGTACCTGCAATGGGCGCTCGGATTTTAAATAATTAAATAAGAAACATTATGAAATTAAGCAAAATAATTATCGCATTAGCTTTTATTGGTTACATTATTTTCTCTGTTTCCAGCTGTAAACCTTCCCAGTTCATTACAGCCAAAAGTGGTGCCCAACTTTGGGGGGAAAATTGTGTTAGATGCCACAACATCCCTTCACCAAATATTTACAGTGATCAGCAATGGGAATTGGCTGTAAGTCACATGAGATTACGTGGCAACCTTACGAAAGAGGAATCCGACAAAATCACAGAATTTTTACAGGCAGCGAATTAAGTAAATTATTGTTAACATAAATTGAAATATAGTTATGAAGAAGTTAAATTTTATTATGACCCTTCTAGCCATGGGGGCATTAATCGGAATCCAGGCTTGCAGCGAAGAACCTGGCATTGGGGGAAATGCCCATATACATGGAACGGTTGTGGAACATCACGAAGATGCTGGCGGGGATCATCATGAAGGTCTGGCCAATGCCACAGTTCATATCTGGTACGGACAAGCAGATGCTACAGGTGATCCGGACGATCAAACAACTACCGATGTTTCCGGAGGATTCGAATTTGAAAATTTGAATAAAGGAGATTACTTTCTACATGCAGAATATGAAGATGACCACGAAGGAAGTGTGGTACATAAGGAAGGTACTGCCCATGTAGTAATCGAAACAAAGTCTCAGGAAGTGGAAGTCGAGATCGAAGTTAAGTGATTCCACGGAAAGTGATCGTTTCTTAAAGATAAGCCCGGCGTGTTCTTTTTTGAACTAGCCGGGTTTTATCTTTAAAAAAATATATTGCCGACCATTTCATGGTCGCAAGTTTGCCCTACAATCATAGAACAGTGATCAGCATTGTTCGTCAAACACCCCGATCAGGTGATTTGCAATCATCTCCGCATTTCGTCCTTCTATATGGTGTCGTTCCAGAAAATGAACCAGTTCGCCATCTTTAAAAAGCGCAATTGAAGGCGAAGATGGAGGATAGGGCAGGGTATATTCCCTTGCTTTTGTAGTGGCTTCCTGGTCAACACCAGCAAATACAGTTGCCAGTGTGTCCGGTTTTTTGCCGCTATTGGCCAAGGCTATTTTTATAGCCGGGCGTGCTGCACCCGCCGCGCATCCACACACGGAGTTTATTACCAGCAGGGTTGTGCCGCTATGTTCTTTCAGATGGTTATCAACATCTTCAGCAGTTTTTAATTCTAAAAACCCGAGCTCTGTCAGGTCTGTTCGCATAGGTGCTACTAATTCATCAGAATACATATTGGTTTTATTTTAGTTAATTATATTTATTATTAGTTACTGTTTTCTATAAAAATCCTAATTCCAGCTTGGCAGCTTCCGACATCATATCGGGTGAGTATGGCGGATCAAAGGTGATTTCAACTTGCACATCATTAATGCCTTCTATCGCCCGTATTTTTTGTTCGATTTCGCTCGGTATGGATTCTGCAGCCGGGCAAGCCGGAGAGGTGAGCGTCATCAATATATATACGTTGTTTACCGGATATACATTTACTTCATAAATCAAACCTAAGTCATACACATCCACTGGTATTTCCGGATCATAAACCGATTTAATGGCTTCCACTACCTGATCCTGCAATGCTAAATCAACTTTTGCTATAGCTGACTCCTCTATATTTATATCTTTTTTCATTTATTTATTTGTTTAAGCATACCATGATCATTCACTTCAGCTATGCGCATTGAACTTTTTATGTTTATTCAATTCCCTGTACGTCAGAGCAAATAATTTCATTTGTTTGATCATGGATGCAAATCCGTTGGATCGCTGCGAACCGATCATTTGATGCATGCCGATCTTTTCGATAAAAAATAAGTTAGCATTCATAATATCATCAGCATCCTGACCGGAAAATACCCTGATCAGCAAGCTAATAAGGCCTTTGGTGATCTCCGTGTTGCTATCGGCCCGGAAATAGACGTTGTTATCATAAATTTTTGTGATAAGCCAAACTTTTGACTGGCAACCTTTGATGAGGTTTATATCAATTTTATCTTTTTCATCCATTGAAGGTAGCTTTTCGCCAAGTTCCATTATGTAAAAGATGGTACTTTCCCTGTCGTCTTGAAGTACCTCAAACTCGCTGATAATTTCCTCCTGTATTTCGTTTATCGCCAAATTAATGATAGTTATTTTCCTGATCCTTTATTTTTCATCGTGTTGCAATTCTACTGACTGCTTTTATCAACCTGTCAACTTCTTCCAGCGTGTTATAAACTGCAAAAGAAGCCCTGACTGTTCCTTCAATTCCGTACCTGGCCATCAATGGCTGTGTACAATGATGCCCTGTTCGTACTGCTATTCCTTTCGCGTCCAGCAACATGCCGGCATCAAAAGGATGCATATTCTCTATGTTGAAAGAAATAACACTCACTTTATGATGATGATCTGCATAAATTTTTACCGTATCGATTTCTTTCAATCCTTCGGTTGCCATCGCAAGCAATGTGGCTTCATGAGTCCGGATTGTTTGTTTGCCCAGGTTACTAATAAAATACACAGCTTCCTTTAGAGCCACAACATCCGCAATATTCGGCGTCCCGGCTTCAAATTTATAGGGGATATCATTGTAGGTGGTTTTTTCAAAAGTTACCTCGCTGATCATTTCACCGCCTCCCTGGTATGGGGGCATGGCTTCCAGGTGTTTGCGCTTGCCATACAATACTCCTACTCCGGTAGGTCCATACATCTTGTGACCAGAGAAAGCAAGAAAATCGCAGTTCAGATCACGTACATCCACATCCAGGTGCTGCATAGCCTGCGCGGCATCCAAAACCACAATCGCACCCGCATCATGTGCTTTTTTGATGATCTCCTTGACAGGATTGATGGTTCCAAGTGTATTGGATACAAATACTACTGATACTATTTTGGTATTGTCCGAGATCATATTCTCCAACTCATCCATTTCCAGTTCGCCGGTTACTGAAACAGGGACAATTTTTAGAACAGCACCGGTTTCATCACAAATCATTTGCCATGGCACGATGTTGGAATGGTGTTCCATACCGGTGATGATCACTTCATCATGTTGCTTAAGAAATTTTTTACCATATGTTGATGCTATCAGATTTATGCCTTCGGTAGTGCCTCGCGTAAAAATGATCTCTTCTTTTTCAGGAGCATTAATAAACTCCTGTATGGCAAGCCTGGTTTGTTCATATGCTTCTGTGGCCTTCTCGGCCAATGCATGTATGCCACGGTGTATATTGGAATTATATCCGGTGTAGTAATCGTGCAGCGCCTCTATAACCGATACCGGTTTTTGTGTCGTTGCAGCATTATCGAAATACGCAAGCGGATATCCGTTAACCTCCTGGTCAAGCAGCGGAAAAATACTCCTGATTGCCTGGACATCAAAACGGGTGCTATATTGGATTACCGGGTCTTCCATTTTATTTTTCAGACATTATTAAGTTTTTCTATGACCTTGAGATCGAGCATTGATCTTAACTCTTCGATATTGATATGGTTGAGTATGTCAAGTGCAAAGGCATGAAGTAGTATGGTTTTGGCCTGCACTTCATCCAGCCCTCTTGAACGCATATAAAATATCTGTTCCTGATCTATCTGGCCGGTAGTACAACCATGTGAACACTTTACATCATCAGCCCAAATTTCCAATTGTGGTTTCGTATTGATGGTCGCATCATTCGAAAGAAGGATGTTACTGTTCTGCTGATATGCATTGGTACGCTGCGCATCCTGTCTTACATATATCTTACCATTGAATACTCCGGTGGACTTATTGGCCATAATTCCTTTGTATATTTCATTACTTTGGGAGTCAGGATATTTATGATCAACCACTGTATGATTATCAACATGCATGTTGTCAGTCAGCAGGTAAAATCCGTACAAGTGTGTTTCGCATCCCCGTCCGTTTTGTATGATATTCAGGTTGTTCCGTATAAGTTTACCTTCCAGGTCAACATTTACGGATGTAAACGTACTACTCTCTTCCTGGTAAACTGAGATATTACTTACTCGTAATGCCTGATTATTTTCAAGGCCTGCCCGGATATACCTGACAGTCGCATTTTCGCCTACTCTGATCTCGGTGAATGCATTGGTGAAAATTGTCTTATCTCCTTTGGAAAAAAAGAACTCAGCGATGGTAGCCTGACTGTTTTTATCAAACAAAATCAGGATTCTGGGCTGATTTACCCGGTTGTTTAATGATCCATCAGTGATATGAATCATATATACCGGATTTTGGATAATCTGATTGCGTAACACCTTTAAAACAATGCCATTACTGCTGAATGCAGTGTTCAGCAATGCAAAGCTGTCGGTATGTGAGACACTTTCCCCAAGGTACTTCTCGACTTCCTGATCACCAATTGCATCCGCAAGTTCCGCAATATGCAGATTGTCTTCAGGAATACATTTACTCAGGTGCGCCTGATAATTGCCATTTACAAATACTAATATGTTGGCTTTCATCCCTTGTGGCAAACAGGCGCTTATATCCGGTTGTTTATCGCCGGACTTTTGCAAATCAAAATCCGGGAAAACCTGAAAAGCCTTTTCAATACGTTGTGTCATCGGTGTGTACCGGTATTCTTCGTGCTTTCTGTCCGGAAATCCAGTCTCAACAAGTTTCTGAAACGCTTTCTTCCGTATCTTATGCCAGCCTGTCTGACTTTCACCGTTAAGCGACCGTTCAAACTCACCGAAGTACACTTCGAAATTATGAAGTAAACTGTTTGTATTTCGAATTGTTGTCATCCTTTCCCTGCAATAATTTATATGGATATGCCAGCTACCTCTTCCCTGATCCATTCGTAACCTTTTTCTTCCAGTTCGAACGCCAGTTCCTTGGTCCCTGATTTTACAATTTGTCCGTTATACAAAACATGTACAAAATCAGGAACGATGTATTCAAGAAGGCGCTGATAATGTGTGACGATAATAATGGCATTGTCACTGGATTTCAGGTGATTTACTCCATTTGCAACAATTTTTAATGCATCAATGTCCAGACCCGAATCGGTTTCGTCAAGGATTGCCAGTTTTGGGTCGAGCAGGGCCATCTGAAAAATCTCGTTCCGCTTTTTTTCACCACCAGAAAACCCTTCATTAAGTGAACGGTTCACCAGCGACTGATCTATTTCCATGAGCTTCATCTGCTCTCTCATCAACCTGAGAAAAGATACGGCATCCAGTTTTTCGAGGCCACGATGTTCCCTGACATTATTCACTGCTGTTTTTAAAAAATTGGTGGTACTCACCCCCGGAATTTCGACCGGATACTGAAATGCAAGAAACAATCCTTTCCATGCACGTTCTTCGGGCGACAAGTCAAGCAGGTCATCACCGAGAAACGTTATGGATCCTGAAGTAACCTTATATTCTTCCCTTCCGGCAAGTACGGAAGCCAGTGTGGACTTGCCAGAACCGTTGGGGCCCATGATGGCATGCACTTCTCCTGCATTTACGTCAAGGTTTATACCTGTGAGAATTTCCTTATCTCCTATGGATGCTCTTAAGTTTTTTATTTTCAACATTTGTGTTTCATTCAACTTTCAACGGGCAACAATTATTTAACCAACGCTTCCTTCGAGTGTAAGTGCGAGCAGCTTTTGTGCTTCCACTGCAAATTCCATTGGCAGTTGTTTCAAAACTTCTTTGGCGTACCCGTTTACAATGAGGGCTACTGCATCTTCGGTGCTGATGCCCCGCTGATTGCAATAAAACAACTGGTCTTCACCTATTTTTGAAGTGGTGGCTTCATGTTCTACCTGTGCTGATTTATTATTCACCTCAATATATGGGAAGGTATGCGCACCACATTGGTCGCCCATCAACAGTGAATCACACTGGCTGTAATTACGGGCATTTTCAGCGCGTCTACTTATTTTCACGAGTCCGCGGTAGCTGTTCTGGCTTTTGCCTGCCGATATCCCTTTTGATACGATCCGGCTTTTAGTGTTTTTACCGATATGAATCATTTTCGTTCCGGTATCTGCCTGCTGGTAATTATTAGTAACTGCCACCGAATAAAATTCGCCTATAGAATTGTCGCCTTTGAGGATACAACTTGGATACTTCCAGGTAATGGCTGAACCGGTTTCAACTTGCGTCCATGAAATTTTGGAATTATCTCCTGCGCATATGCCTCGTTTTGTAACAAAATTATAAACACCGCCTATTCCGTCTTTATTACCCGGATACCAGTTCTGAACTGTAGAATATTTGACCTCGGCGTTTTTTGCAGCATAAATTTCCACAACCGCCGCATGAAGCTGGTTTTCATCACGCGCTGGCGCGGTACATCCTTCAAGGTAACTCACGTAGGCCCCTTCATCAACTACAAGCAGAGTCCTTTCAAACTGGCCTGTGTTGGCGGCATTTATACGAAAGTAGGTCGAAAGCTCCATCGGGCAGTGTACACCTTTGGGAATATATGCAAACGAACCATCACTGAAAACTGCAGAGTTTAATGTTGCAAAATAATTGTCGGTCATGGGCACAACCGAACCCAGGTATTTCTTTACAAGTTCGGGGTGTTCATTAACGGCTTCATTGAAGGAGCAAAATATGATTCCAAGTTCGGCAAGCGTGTCTTTAAAAGTAGTTGCGACAGATACGCTGTCTATCACAACATCCACAGCAACACCGGTCAGTCTTTTCTGTTCCTCAAGATTGATTCCGAGCTTATTAAAAGTTTCGATCAGTTCCGGGTCAATCTCATCAAGGCTTTCAGGATTTACCTTTTGTTTCGGCGCAGAATAATAAATGATGTCCTGGTAATTGATCTTCGGATAGGTTACGTTAGGCCACTTAGGTTCTTCGAGTGTAAGCCAGTGACGATATGCCTTTAACCGCCATTCCAATAGCCAGTCAGGTTCATTCTTTTTAGCCGAAATAAACCGTACTATATCTTCATTAAGTCCCATGGGTGCCGAATCAGCTTCAATATCTATTGTCCAGCCATACTCGTACTCCCTGGAAGTGAATTCGTTAAGTATCTGTTCTTCTTTTCTCATCTGTTTTCTTTATTTAGAATGATTCTAAACAACACAAATATAGTGAATATGAATGTATTTGAAAGAAGTTTCATAATGAAGTTAAGAAATATTCTTACTTAACCTGTTTTTTTGCTTATGACGTGTCATGTTTGATGTGTGATGTTTCGGTTAAGCCACTGTAACTTTTTTTCCTGATAAGGTAAAAAATTTAGGATTAGCATCATTACACAATAATTTTTTTGCCATTGGTATCCACCTGGGAAACGCAGTCAGGGGCAAAAAGCATGCCCTCAACTTGATTGGGGGAACTAGGCTTAGGCCGGCCCGATAGCTATCGGGTATGCTTGACAAGCCACTAGCTCAGCCCCTTTGGTTACGTTGAGATAGTAGACCGGCTTCACAAGATTAATAAATTTTACATTGCGAATACACGATGGATTATTTTTATTTTTCCTCATTTTAATCAACCTTTATTGTTTGTCTGACAGGATGTAGTATTATGATTCGAATAATTAAAAATTTGTCGGTGGTGTTCACCTGGGTGATTCTGGTATCTTGTATGCGACAGGAAAAAGTAACGGTTCTTTCTGCGCCTGCCGGAAGCCGTTATACTGCCATTGACCGGAACGGTAAAACCGTTATTCCAAATGGAAGGATGATTACCCCGGAGGGGCGAAGCATTGAAGTGGCTCCACATCCGTTTGGACTGGTGCTGAGCGATGACGGAACCATAGCCGTTACAGCCAATTCCGGTACAAGCCCGCTTTCAGTCTCTGTAATAACTGAATTGTTATCTGAAGCCCCGCATGTGATGCAAATTCCTCCTGGTACTGCCACTGACAAGGGGGTGCTCGAATCGGTATTCATGGGTATCGCCATTTCGCCTGATAACCGGATTTTATATGTTTCGGGAGGGCAGGCTAATAAGATTTTTATTTTTGACGTTAAAACAGGTGCAGGTTCCGGGTATATTGATTGTGCTGTTTCAGATGATGGCTTTTATGCCCCGGATGGATACATCGGTGATATGGTGCTGTCAGAAGACGGGAATTGGCTGTATGCAGTGGATCAGACTAATTTTCGGATGATGGTAATAGATACACGTAAAAGGTTGGTCGTACACAATGTTTCAACCGGAAGGTATCCGTTCGGCATAGCGCTTTCGCCAGATGAAACCAGGGCGTATGTGGCTAATGTCGGCATGTTTGAGTACAAAAAAATCCCCGGGATGGATGAAGAAAATATGAAGGATTCCGGTTTAACCTTTCCGGCATTTGCATTTGGTTCTGAGGAAGCACGGAAAGGTGTGAAGGTAGATTCGTTTGATGTTCCCGGTTTAGGTGATCCGAATGTGCCGGAATCATTTTCAGTCTGGACCATTGATCTGACCTCCGCGATTCCAAAAACGGTGGCAAAAACTAAAACCGGCTACCTGGTTGGCGAGCTGATTGAAGGCATTCCTGCCGTAGGGGGCGCAAGTCCCAATTCAATTGCGGTAACTAAAGACTACGTATTCGTGACCAATGGAAACAACGACAATATTTCCGTAATTGATATCAGAAGCGATACGATTATCACCCACATTTTTCTCAAACCCCATACCGCTGTCAGGCAGTTCCGTGGTGTGATCCCTTTTGGTGTTGCCGTGTCGCCTGATGAAAAAAGATTGTATGTGGCAGAGTCGGGTATCAATGCCATCGGAGTAATCGACATACCCACGCTTACGGTGATTGGCCACATCCCTACCGGTTGGTTTCCTTCCAAAGTGTCCGTAACGCCGGACGGGAAACATCTGGTGGTAGCCAATGCAAAGGGTTATGGCAGTGGTCCGAATGGAGGCAGTGATTATAGCCCCGGACCAGAAGGCACCTATATCGGCAGCCTTATGAAAGGAACTGTAACGGTATTGGAAATACCGGATGCTGAAAAATTGAAGGAATTGACGAAACAGGTAATAGATAATAATTTCAGGATTCGCTATTCGGATGATGATTCGTTTAAATGGCGGAAAAACAATCCTATTCCGCTTTACGGCGGATGGAGTGATTCACCGATCAGACACATTGTTTTCATTTCAAAAGAAAACCGGACATTTGACGAGATATTCGGACAGGTAGAAGGCGTAGCCGGAGATTCATCCATAGCACGGTATGGCAGGAATGTAAATTTTACCAATAAGGACGGCACGCAACAGGTTTTACACGCCACCGTTATGCCTAACCACCTCAAACTTGCAACGGAATTTGCGATTGCAGATAATTTTTATGTGGATGCTGACGTTTCGGCTGACGGCCATCGCTGGCTGGTGAATACCTATCCGAACGAGTGGGTCGAAACCACCACGCCTGCCAGCTATGGTGGAAACCGGAACTATAGCCCTGGTTTAAAAGCTCCGGGCAGCCTGGCGATGAATGGCGCAGCCGGCGCCATTTATCCTGAGGATTATAACGAAGCCGGCTCGATGTGGGAACACATGGAAAGAAACGGCGTAGATTTTTTTAATTTTGGTTTCGGGATCATGTTTGAGCCTGGCAGCTATCATCCATCATTTAAATATACCGGTATCCGCCATTTTGTCAACTACCCGGTACCGGCACCGATTTTCGATAAGACCTCAAAAACTTTTCCGACGTACAATATGGCCATTCCAGATCAATTCAGGATTGATATGTTTGAGGATGAATTTAAGGAGAAGTGGATGACTAAGGGAAGCACGATGCCACAGGTGCTCACCGTTATTCTGCCCAATGACCACGGAGCAGGGGAGCGTCCCGATGCAGGGTACCCGTTTCGCGAAAGCTATATGGCTGACAATGATCTTGCCGTTGGAAGAATTGTTGAGTTTCTTTCACATACTCCATACTGGGAAAAAATGCTGATTGTGATAACCGAAGACGATGCCCAGAACGGCGTGGATCATATTGATGCACACCGGTCTGTTTTGATGGTAATATCACCATATATAAAAAGAGGCTATATCAGCAAGGAGCACTATAGTTTTGGAAGTATTTTTAAAACATTCTGGAATATTCTGGGGCTGCCCTATTTGAATCAGTATGATGCAGGAGCAACCGATTTGGCCGATTTTTTTATCGAAACACCGGATTTCACTCCCTACAATGCGGTTTCTGTGGATGCACGGATATTCGATCCCCAAAAGGCGCTCGATCCGTTTGATGAGAAATTTGACTGGTCGGCGCTGGGAGAATCACCGGTGATAGATGACCCGAAAGATATGATGAAAGACGCAAAAGAGCAGGAGGAATTCAGGTTGGAAGACAGAGAAAAAAACTGATTTGAATTCCAATACATGTTTTTTATTATTAGCCAGCTCTTGGGATGGGTGTAACCTGACTGCTGTCCAGGTAGAAGTAGCCACTTCGAAACTGACAAGCATTATCAGCCTGATTGATACGAAGGAAATTACCCCATATGACATAGGTTAAATTAATGGATTTCGCTATATGGGGTTGTTGTGTGCAATTTGAAAAAAATAAGAAATGTCAATTGAAAAAGCGATAGGATTTGGTTGTTTCAATTTCGAAGTTAAAAAAAATTGGTCTGTTTGGTTCATACTCAAAGAATTCGCAAAACCAAAATAGTGATATTGATATTTTAACAGACTTTTATTCAGAACAAGAAACATTTGACAATCTAATGGCAATCTATGATATTTTAAAAAACATTTTTAGAGGTTATATGGTTGAAATTGTAACAAAAAGTGGACTAAGTAAATACATTGGCTCATATATTTTTGAAAGAAACAGAATTTGTCTAAGCATTACGTAGAGTTAATAAAACATATTCTTGAGGAATGTAATTTTATTCAGAACGTGATTACTTCTGATATGACTGGTTTAGCTCCCTATTTAATCGGACAATTTAATGTATGATTTCATAAGCACCATTAATTTAAGTACCTTTGCCGTCCGAAAATCAGGTTATGCTTAATAAATACTTTAAATCAATAAGAACAATGAAAGTGAAAAAAAGTTGGATAATCATAGGGGTCATACTTGTTACAGTATTTATTATCTATCGCTTCTTTGCGGGAAGCTATAACTATATGGTTAACTATGATGAGACTGTTATAACAACGTGGTCAAATGTTGAAAATGTTTATCAGAGAAGGGCGGATTTAATACCCAATCTGGTGAGTACGGTAAAAGGTTATGCAGCCCATGAACAGGAAACCTTTACTGAAGTTATTGAGGCCCGGGCTAAGGCTACAAGTGTTAGCATAGATCCAGCTAATCTTAATGCTGCTACAATACAGCAATTTCAGCAAGCACAGGCAGGTCTGAGTTCTGCATTATCAAAATTAATGGTTGTAGTAGAACGTTATCCTGACTTGAAAGCCAATCAAAACTTTTTAGAGTTACAGGCACAATTGGAAGGAACAGAAAATAGAATTGCTGTGGAACGTAGAAAATTCAATGAATCAGTAAAAGTATATAACACATACATTCGTTCTTTTCCCGAAAACATGGTAGCCGGAATGTATGGTTTTGAAAGGAAAATTCAATTTAAAGCTGATGAAGGTGCAGATACAGTACCGGAAGTTAATTTTTAACACCTATGGCCAGTAAATTTTTTACGTCAGATCAGAAACAACAAATTATAAGTGCAATTAAAGATGCTGAATTAAATACTTCCGGAGAAATTCGTGTACATATTGAGAATCATTGCAAAAGAGAAGTATTAGATCGGGCAGCAGCAGTCTTTGCTTCTTTAAAGATGTACAAAACCAAATTAAGAAATGGCGTATTGTTCTATTTGGCTATTAAAGACCATACGTTTGCTATTCTTGGAGATGGAGGCATAAATGCTGTAGTTCCTGATGACTTCTGGGATAATATAAAAGAAATGATGCAGCATAAATTTAAAGAAGGTGAATTTACAGCGGGCTTGTCTTCAGGTATTAAAATGGCAGGAGAGCAATTAAAAGCTCATTTTCCATACCAGTCTGATGATATAAATGAATTAGATGATGATATTTCTTTTGGTGAAATTAAATCTGATGATTAAGTTACTATTTTTCATATTACCAGTATTAGTTTGCAGCTTTTCCTTTGGACAAGTTTTTCCTGAGAGACCTAAACCTCCAAAATTAGTTAATGATTTTGCGAATATATTAAGTGATAGAGAAGAATTAATACTTGAAAGAAAGTTAGTTGCCTACGATGATAGTACCTCTACACAAATAGCTGTTGTCACCATCAATTCATTAAAAGGGAATGATATTGCCGATTATAGTTTTCGTCTTGCAGAAAAATGGGAGATCGGGAGAAAAGGGAAAGATAACGGGGTGCTTATTTTAGTTGCTTTGGAGGACAGAAAAATGTTTATTGCCACTGGCTATGGAATGGAAGGTGTTATTCCTGATGCCATAGCTAAAAGAATAGTAGAAAACTATATGAAGCCAAATTTCCGAAATAATAATTATTATAAAGGAATAGACGAGGCAACATCGGTCATCATGGGTTTGGCCAGTGGTCTATATACGGCAGATCAAATTGGGAGAAAAAAAATCGGGCTTTCCCGTTTGATATTTCCGTTGTTTGTAATCATTTTTTTTATTGTTATCTCCTATTCACGATTCAGAAGTGTAAGAGGCTCTCATATGGCAGGGAGCAATCTGAATTTTCTAACTTTTCTTTTTTTGATGTCAGCTATGGGCGGCAGAGGAGGTAGAGGCTACAGTAACTTCTCATCCGGTAGTGGTTCATTTGGAGGGGGAAGTTTTGGTGGTTTCGGAGGTGGGAGTTTTGGTGGTGGTGGAGCAGGAGGCAGTTGGTAGGACTAAATTGAAAATTTAAACTAAATGAAATTTCTCAACGAACTTAAAGAATTTGCCATTAAGGGTAATATGTTTGATATGGCAATCGGAATTATTATCGGAGCTGCTTTTAGTAAAATAGTCACCTCTTTGGTTCATGACCTTATCATGCCCGCTCTTGGGTTTTTAATTGGCAAGGTGAATTTCAGGAATTTAAAAGTTGTCCTGCAAGAGGAAGCAACGGATAATTCCGGAAACATCGTACAAGAGCTTATAGCAATTAATTATGGTAATTTTATTCAGGTAATATTTGATTTCTCGATAATTGCTCTTACAATTTTTATTATCATCAGGGTCTTTAACACATTGAGAAAAAAAGCGGAAGATGAAAAAGAAACGAGTGTTCCTACCCCAAAAAACATTGAATTACTTGCAGAAATAAGAGATATATTATCAGCCAGGGGCGGATCTCCCGATACATCGGGACAGGCTGCCTCAGGCGGAAAAGAAAAAAATAGAACGTAATTACTTTAACTAAAATCAAAATATGTATGAAGAATATTAAAATAGCGATTGTCGGAATTGGAAACTGTACCAGTTCATTGCTTCAAGGAATTGAATATTACAAAAATAAAAACGAGAAAGATGCAATAGGATTAATGCATTGGGAAATAGGGGGTTATGTGCCGGGTGATATTGAAGTGGTAGCTGCTTTCGATATTGACAAAAGAAAAGTAGGCAAAGATGTATCCGAGGCTATTTTTGAGCTGCCTAACTGCACTATCGTTTTTTGTAAAGATGTACCAAAAGCGGGAGTTACCGTAAAAATGGGAAAAATTCTGGACGGTTTTTCTGACCACATGAAAAATTATGCCGATAAGCACACCTTCGTAATAAGTGATGAACAAGAAGCATCTGAAGAAGATATAATTACTGTATTAATAGAATCAGGGGCTGAAATTTTAATTAATTATCTTCCGGTAGGTTCCGAAGAAGCAACAAAGTTTTACGCCAAATGTGCTCTTGAATCAGGCATGGCATTCATCAATAACATGCCTGTATTTATTGCCAGCAACCCTGAATGGGCAGAAAAATTTAAAGACAAAAGCCTACCCATCATTGGGGATGATATAAAAGCTCAGATTGGTGCAACAATTACTCACAGAGTTTTAGCTGATCTTTTTAATAAAAGAGGCGCTAAAATTGAAAGGACTTATCAGTTAAATACCGGTGGTAACACGGACTTCCTAAATATGCTGAACCAAGACAGGCTTGCATCTAAAAAGGTTTCAAAAACTGATGCGGTACAGTCCGTTCTTGCTGAAAGGCTTGATGACGACAACATCCATATTGGCCCCAGCGATTATGTGCCCTGGCAAAAGGACAATAAGATTTGTTTCATTAGAATCGAAGGAAAACTTTTTGGTGACATACCTATGAATTTAGAATTGCGGTTGTCTGTTGAAGATTCTCCGAATTCGGCAGGAGTATCCATTGATGCAATTAGATTCTGCAAGCTTGCTCTTGAAAGAGGTCAGGGAGGTATTCTTTACGGTCCATCAGCCTTTCTTATGAAGCACCCGCCAAAACAATTTACAGATGATGAGGCATATAAGTTGACGAAGGAATTCATAGCCGGAGAAAATAGCAGATCATTTAAAACCCCATCTGAATTGGTTTCAGTAGTGAATGAGAACTAAAAAAGAGGATGAAATGTCTAGTCATCGCAGCCGGACGTGGAAGTAGATTATCTGGCAAGGGGAATTCAAAACCCCTTGTTCCGCTTTTGGGATTACCCCTCATTGAACGTACAATACTAACTGCAAAAAAAAGCGGTATTAATGACTTTTACGTTGTAACAGGTTATGAAGGAGAGAAAGTAAGACGTTATCTCGATAAGATAGGCCAGAGAACAAACACCAATATCACTCATGTTATCAATGAAGAATGGGAAAAGGGAAACGGTATTTCCGTGCTCAAAGCAAGGGACTTGATCAAAGAGCCCTTTATTCTGCTAATGGCAGACCATCTTTTTGACTATTCCATTCTGGATGGTCTGAAAAAAGAACAAATTTCTGAGGATGAAATTATCCTTGCTGTTGACCGCAATATTGAATCAAACAAATTGGTTGATATTGATGATGTTACAAAAGTTCTTATAGAAGACAATAATAAGATAACAGCAATTGGGAAAAACATCAGCAATTATAACGCTTATGATACAGGAATTTTTCTTTGTTCTCCTGTTCTTTTTCATGCTATTGAAGATAGTTTTTTATCCACTGGTGACAGCACTCTTTCCGGAGGAATAAGGATTATTTCCGGTAACGGCAATGCCAAAACATTTGATATCCAGGATAGTTACTGGGTCGATGTGGATGATGAAAAGGCATTTAGTAAAGCTAAAAACTTGCTCATCAGCAATTTAAAAAAGGCTTCTGACGGGCCTGTTTCAAGATATTTAAACAGGCCTCTGTCTATACGATTAACTATATTGCTTTTAAACACAAAAATTGCACCCAACCATATTTCAATATTGGCTTTTATATTAGGGGTATTGGGTGCAGGATTCTTCTTTTTAGGAGGATATATTAATTTAATTATAGGGGGAATTCTGGCTCAAATAGCATCTGTTATTGATGGATGTGATGGCGAAATAGCCAGATTGAAGTTTAAAGCTTCTGAGTTTGGAGGATGGTTTGATGCTGTTTTGGATCGTTATGGAGATGCTTTTCTTCTTTTTGGGTTGACTTACCATGTTTATTTGATTGATGGAAGGTTCCTGTACATTATCATAGGATTTTTGGCAATTATCGGAACATTTATGAACAGTTATACAGCAGATAAGTATGATGGATTGATGCAAAAAAAACTCAAGCCAGGAATGCACTATTTCAGGATAGGGCGTGACGTTAGAACATTCATCATATTTCTTGGAGCGCTGGTAAATCAACCTCTTTTAATCCTTATTTTAATTGCTTTTATGACGAATGCAGAAAATGTGAGGAGGGTATTAATTTTATATAAGAATGGATAAGATTAATTTAGTAAAACGAAAAATTGAAGAGGTAATTAAAGGATCATCTGTTCCTGAAGATCCCATCCATTCAAAAAACACGTTGGAATGGTTGCTGAAACTAATGCCAGATGCTGACGAGAGTCTAAAAATAGCTGCTTTAGGACATGATATTGAAAGAGCTATTGAGAAGCGGAAAGTGAGGCGACAGGATTACAAAGATTACGATGTATTTAAAGATGCCCATGCCTTAAACAGTGCTAATGTCCTTGCAGAAATTATGCAAGCATGCGACATTGATAAAAAAATGATTGATGAGGTGTTTTCTTTGGTACAGTATCATGAAACCGGAGGTACAGATCGGGTAGATATTCTGAAGGATGCAGATAGCATCTCGTATTTTGATGTAAATTTACCTCATTATTTTTTACGTAATAATCTAATAGAGACAAAAAGAAGGTGCTTGTGGGGATACAAAAGATTATCGGATAAAGGCAAAAAGATTGTTGCAGAATTGAATTATCAAAATAAAGAGATTGAATCCCTTTTGAGCGTTTGGATAGATGAATGTAAATAAACAATATTAAGGTAATCCTATGGCACATTCGGAAAATATGACTCAAAAATCAGACTATCAGCTTAGGTGGATTGCAGCAAACAAAGCCACCTACTCTGAAAATCAAATAAAGGCCGCTCTTGAAGAATTAAAAAGAAGGGAATTAGTATTGACGGAATTAGATGATATCAAGAACTATTTTAAAAAGTTGTGGGATAGTATTTATCGATTCTTTAAATAAATGAGCAAAGGCTGTAAAGCATCATGTATTGGCCCCCTAGAAGATCGGACATAATTATAGTTAGAAATCTGTAAAAATTATATAATTATGTCTATGAAAAAAACATTCACGAAAGAGCAGAAGCTTCAGATTTTACAAGAAGCAACGGAAAAAGGTGTAAGTATCACCTTAGCCTGATTAATTCATGAATCTTTGTTATGAGCGTTTC
>JADFHN010000122.1 GCA_022567155.1 Bacteroidota bacterium | reverse complement strand
TATGATCTGCCATTGATCCAATCGCTATAAGTTTATAACCATTGTTTTGAATAATACCTTTTTTCTAATCCATCATTCCAGAATTTTCGAATTAATACCTCCCTTTTCTTAACAGCAAAAACGGGGTGGAAATACGCTTGAATAAAGGTGTCTGCCATTGAAAGGATCATTTAAGATTTCAATAAAAGTAAAATAACTTATCAGTCCGAGATACGTTATTTCTGAAAACAAGGAAAGTATTTAATTGACCTTTTTAAACAGACTGTTGCAGGGACATGGCTTTAAATTGGTGATTTTAAGTAATCATGGTAATATATTATTATTAAATTTGCCCAAATTAGCACCCTTCTAAAATTGATTATACAAAAAAGAATTTTTACATGGCGATTAAAGTAATTGGAGTTGGTGGACCTAGAACTGGTACAGCTTCCTTAAAAGATGCATTAGAAATATTAGGTTTTGGTAAATGTTACCATATGGCGTGGTTATTTAACCACCCAGAACAAATTAAGTACTGGCATGAATTATTTGATACTGGAACTACAGATTTTGATACACTTTTTGATGGTTTTTCCAGTACGGTGGATTTTCCGGGATATATGAATTACAAACCATTATTAGAAAAGTATCCGGATGCCAAATTAATTCTCTCAGAAAGAAACACAAAGGATTGGTATGACAGCGCTATAAATACTGTTTATGCTGTGACACCAAAAACATTTGGCCAGAAACTAGGTATGATGAAGAAAATGATTTTTTCATCCCGTTTTAGAAAAATATCTAAATCTTTTATGCTTGTTGAAAAGTATCTTTGGAACGGGCAGTATAGAGGAAAATTTAAAAACAAAGAATCGACTCTTAAGATATACAATGACTTTAATGAAGAAGTAAAAAAGAATGTCCCATCTGACCAATTATTGATTTATAATATTTGCGATGGCTGGGAGCCGTTATGCAAATTTCTAAATGTGCAAGTTCCTGATGAGGAATTTCCTTATAAAAATAAGCGAAAGGATTTTCGAGAACAATTTAAACGTTTAATGGCCACTGGGAACCAACTAGAGCTCAAATAATACTTGAATAATTAGATTTAGTAATCATTGTAGAGCGGATATCGCTCACCCCTGAAGACAAGATCAAACTGTGCCCAAGATTCTTCACCACTGCCCTTGGCATCTTTGAAAAATACATGAGCTTCGAATATTTCCTTATTGTCAGGATAGGTAATCTCTATTATTTTTGCATGTGGTGGGGCACTGCTTGCACGTATATTCCCAACTGTTATAAGTCTGTTCTGAGTAGTAGGAAGTACATCGACATCACTGGTGATAGGCGAATACATGTCCAGTCCACGAGATTTGCCATATTCCCATACTTGTTGAATAGTCATATTTTTCTCATCAATCCGATATTCAACTGCACGCGAGTATGAAGGTGTTTCTTTAAAGTTTCTTGATAACCCATTGTCAAATAGTAATAAGTTTCCGTTATCCAGAATATTAAGAGCATGCTGACCAGTACTCCATTCAAACTCATCCATGGCCTGTAATCCTTGTTGGACGGGCTCGGCAAAAGCCACCTTATTAGAATCGATAGCAGTAAGTAAGTAATCTGACGTATTAAATCCTTCTCCTGTTCTGCCTGATTTACCCCAGCCTCTATGAGGTGCTAATATCCATTTAAGATTATTGTCACTATCTACTTTTAAAACACCTTGATTTCTCCCGGAGGCCAATAAACAATTATCCTTTAGACTTTGAGCAATACTATTAAGATGAAACCAATCTATCTTAGCGTCCAGACTATAATCCTCGGGAAAAACAGACCTGCTGATATCCAAAACCTCTGCCAAATCCCATTCCTTTACACCTTTATTTTCCTTTCTGTCCCATTCAACAATATAATCATAACGTGTAATTGTCTCATACCCGTCTCTTCTAATAACTTTTGCATCTTTTTTAGAGCCTCCCATTAGTATCCGGTCTCCTTCTAACTCAATAATGTGGTGATTGCCAGCATAAAGCCACATTTTTTCTTTTTGAATTACTTCCCCTAAATCACTTAATTCCCAGATATCAATCCAACTTAAATAAAGCCAGTTTCCTTTCCTATTTCTTAACCCAGAATAAGCAATCTGACCAACACTGCTCATATCCATGAACCATCGAATATCTCCGTTATCATCGAACATGATTGTATAACTTAGGAATTTACCATTATTGGCGATAAGCATTTCAATCAGGTGGAAGCCCGGTTCCATTTGAGTTCGATCGAGTTTTATTATTTCGATCGTAGGGAAAAAGTAAGGTAACGGATTAGTTTTTAGTTCAATATCTCCTGAATATACATCATCATCTTTGGTAGTTAATTTAACAGATACCAAGTTTGTTTTTCCCGGATATAGACCAAGAACAGTAATAGTATGATGGGTTTCATACACAGAAAAATTCTTAATAACAGGGATTCGACCTGGTATCTTTATTTCTACTTTACATGCTTCATCAGTTCTAAATGTAAGCAATACACCAAGAGGCACTTTCTCATAAGGATTCAATTGAATATTCATAGACCCTTTTAATATGTCATCCAATTTACCCGGACCTTGGTCGCACGACATAAAAGATATACCTGTACAAATTAAGACCAAGAAATGAGAAAAAATAAATGTATTAGATGGTGAAAGTTTCATAATTCTAATTAGAGTATTTATTTTTTGCTAAAAAAAACAATTACAACGATAATTAAAATTAAATTTCAATAAGAAATCAGATTATCTGCAATATAAGAATTGAAAATACGAACTGACTAGTATATGCCCGTAGCTGTTGTTGGCGTAAACTTTTAGGCTAACAAATACATGAAAATTTTGATGTTACTTTTGCATTATTTACAGGATTTCTCAAATCATAAATTTACTCGATTTAGCCTTAATATAATAATAATATTTCGATGCATACCAGATTGCGGCGGGCAGTCGCACCCATGCTCTAGGTATGGTAATAACTGCTTAAAAAGATAGATCGGTACTCCCTGCCTGGTTGCTGGCGCACCTTAACTATAATTAATAGCCAGATGCAAAATGGCAGGGTACAGTGTACCCGAGATATTTATATAACAACAAATCAATAAATAAACAATTTAGGTGCAGCCATGCCTACATACACTACGGCAGGCAAGCGCACCGCAAATGTTAGCCCACCTGTTCACATCATGCATTTAAAAGAAGCAGATAAATATTTTTCGTTAGGCCGCCCTGCATCATTTCCTGTATTTTGCTTGATTAACTCCGTATAAATTTTCTGATTTGTAATACACAGAATTGATGTCTGTTGTCTGATGTCTAAAGTCTAATAGTTTATGAAATACTACCTCATTGCCGGGGAGCGCTCGGGTGACCTTCATGGATCAAACCTGATCAAAGCGCTGGCGCAGCATGATGATTCTGCACAATTCAGGGTTTGGGGTGGAGATTATATGAAGGCAGCAGGAGCTGATCTGGTGGTCCACTACCGGAACATTGCCTTAATGGGCTTACTCGAAGTATTAAAAAATCTGAGGATATTAACCAATTACCTGAAGCAGTGCAAATCCGATATTCTGAACTACCGGCCCGACGTGGTCATTCTTATCGATTTTGCCGGTTTTAACCTTAAGATCGCTGCATATGCCAAAACAAAAGGCATCCGCGTGTTTTATTATATTTCACCCAAGGTATGGGCATGGAACACTTCAAGGGCATGGAAAATGAAAAAATATGTGGACCGGATGTTTGTGATACTGCCATTTGAAAAAGCGTTTTACAAAAAATTTGACTGGGATGTGGATTACGTAGGAAATCCCGTTGCTGACGCAGTGGCTGGCTACCGGATTGACGAAAACTTTCGTAAACAGTACGAAAACTATGATTTACCGCTTGTTGCTGTGTTACCAGGTAGCCGCCGGCAGGAAGTGGCTAAAATGCTGCCTGTGATGCTGGAGGTTATCGCGAGGTTTCCGGATTATCAGTTCCTGATTGCTGGGGTCAGCTCTCTGCCTGCTGAAGTTTATAAAAACATTTATCCGGACAACGCCACCGTTCACATTGATAAAACCTATGAAATCTTATCAGTTGCAAAAGCTGCCATCGTTACATCCGGTACAGCTACACTCGAAACGGCATTATGGAATGTGCCGCAGGTAGTTGGTTATAAAACCGGCAGGTTAACCTATGCGATCGGTTCGCGTCTGGTAAGTATAAAGTATTTCAGCCTTGTAAATCTTATTGCCGATGAAAATGTGGTGACAGAATTGCTTCAGGATGCATGCAATGTTGAAACATTGAGTCACGAAATCAGGCTTTTGACTGAAGATGAAGGCCGGAGAAGCCGCGTTTTTGAAGGGTATCAAAAGGTGAGAAGAATTCTCGGTAATGAAACTGCTTCGGACAAAACCGCACGGCTTATGATTGCTTACCTGAACGAATCAGCTCAGCTATCCTGAATCAGCCAAGTTGATCATGAAAAACACAAAGGATCTGTTAATATTAACCGGGCAGTAAATTATAGATTCTTCCTGCCGGCCGTTGCTGGAGCCTTCCGAAGACAGGCGGGCGCTTACGCTAGAATGACGGTAAAAATCTATTCGACAATCCGGAACTCAATCCTCCGGTTCAGCGCCCTGTTTTCCTCTGTAGTATTTTCCGCCAGTGGTTTTAACATCCCAAATCCTTTATACGAAAGCCTCTCTTTGTCAATTCCTTTGGCTAAAAGATAGTCATAAACCGCTTTTGCTCTTTTCCCGGATAATTCCATGTTATAGGATTCCGACCCTGTATTATCCGTATGCCCTTCAATACGTATGCTGATTTCCGGATTGTCTTCCAGAAATTGGATTATTTCGCGAAGTTCGGTCCGCGACCTCGGGTCCAGTTCATACGCATCAACGGCAAAGAAAATATTATTTAAAATCGTTTTCGCGCCTGTGCTTACCGGTTCGAGATAGATATCAATGATAATGGGCTCTCCGGTTTCTTTTTTATCGTAATTAAACCGAAGACTTTTATACAAATAACCTTGCCTGGTCACATAAAGGCCGTATTCCACACCCTCAGTCAATACCATCAGGTAATTCCCTGTGAGGGAGTCGGAGCTTACAACCAATAATTTTTCATCATTCAACAGGTTTATGAGTTCCACTGTTGCCTCCAGTGGGCTTTTTGTGGCAGCATCATATACGCTTCCTTCTACAAATGTACTTTTATTAATAATCCGCAATGTTTCGGGGATATCAATTTCATAAATCAGGCTTCTTTTCTGATTATTATTATCAACCAGTTCCTGTGAATAATATCCTTTACTGCCATCGGCGGTAATGAAAAGTGATACTTCATCCTTTCCCGTATTTAACGGATATCCCATATTAACCGGAGTACTCCATTGTGAGACCCGGTCCGAGAAATAAATATCGAATCCTCCCATTCCGATATGTCCTTTCGAAGCAAAATACAGCCGCTGACCATTGGGGTGAATAAACGGGGATACTTCATCTTCTGGTGTATTTACTGCATTCCCTGCATTTTCCGCCTTTGTCCAGTTTCCATTTGCGCCTTTCCTGCTCACCCAGATATCTCTTTTGCCAAAACCGCCTTCCCTGTCTGAAACAAAATACAATGTGCGTCCATCGGCGCTCAGCGAAGCCTGCGAATCCCAGGCTCCGGTATTGATGCCCGGCCCCAGGTTTTCGGGTGGTGACCATTCACTTCCTGATTTAAAGCTTACAAACAGGTCGCAGCCTCCATACCCCTGCCTGCCATAGCATGAAGTAAATATGAGCATACGCCCGTCTGCCGAGATGCTGCATGTTCCTTCATTGAAAACGGTATTAATATGGTCTGATAATGAAACGGGCGCCTGCCAATCTCCATCAGCGTTTTTGTAACTTATGTACAAATCTTCATCCTGCGAAGGATCGATGCCCAGACGCCGGGTAAAAATCATGCTTTGCTGATCTACAGGCATCACCGGAAAGTACTGAAGCGCAAACCTATTTAATGCACCTCCCACCGGTTGGGGATTAAATTCAAGTGGAGCCTCCATGGCGGAAACAGCAAAGGCGGCACTTTTGTATCTTATCTCCACATTTCTTTTCCTGCGGCTATCCGCTTTATTCAACGTCAGGTAGGTTGCAAATGCTGCTTTGCTTTTTTGGTACGCACCGGTTTCAAAATAAAGCTCACCAATGTAATAATACAGATAGGAATGCCCGGGGGTCTCCCCTGCAATCGATATGGCCTTTTCCCAGTTGCTGAGCGCCAGCAAAGTGTCACCAAGCTTATATTGGGAATTGCCAAGCCTGAAATATGCTTCGATAAATTCATTATCTTTTTTAATTGCTTTTTGCAGATAATCCACGACCGATCTGTAATCTTTCCGTACATAAAAATAGTCTGCCTTCTCGTAAAGTTCTGATGCCTTTTTTGATTTGGTTGAAAGATTGTTATATAGCTTTCCCTGGCCTGCACAGGTTAGTGCAGACAAAAAGATAATGGTAAGCAAGCAGACTGATGTGGACATTGGGTGGTCTTGTCTTTAAAAATTGGTTCTACTGTTATTTTAGTGGAAATGATTAAATGCGTAAATACGTAAATGCGTAAATGATTGAATGCGTAAATGATTAAATGCGTAAATATTACTTATTGCTCATTTTGATTATTTATTTTAGCATTCGATTTTAAATCCATTTCTCATTAAATTTGTTAAAAAGTCTCAAAATTATTACGGAATATCCATAAACTTATGAG
>JADFHN010000057.1 GCA_022567155.1 Bacteroidota bacterium | reverse complement strand
GTCAATAGGATTGACAATTTTGACCTATGGGGAGACGAAAGTCATTGATAAACGATGACTTCATCTGGGTTAACCCAGGCATTGAAAATGTAAGAAAAAATTACATTGATAAAAGCTATAACACATTCATTTTCAATCGCCTGCACTTCGTTCAAAAAGTTCTAATGAACTTTTTGGGTTTAAAATAAACCGGTCAGGATTTTCTCAGGATGGCAAACAAATCCATTCCCGATTCTGCATCGTTGGTTAGCAGGTAATCTTCGTGGGTAATAGAAGCCACAAGCATATTTGTGTCTTTCTCGAGCTTGTTACGGTTTAACCTGTTCATGATATCGTAAGGTAGGCGTAGCAAAAATGCCGGCAGCCGGTATTGTAGATTAAGAATATCAAACCGGGTAATCCGATCCACATTTTCCTTATTTTTTTTATAGTATTCCATAATCTTGTCATTCCCTGCGATCCCCTTTATTTCCACACCATCAAAAATCCCCGCTGCAAGCTGATACAGTTCTGTAGCAACATATTCACGCACGTGCCATGGATTTCTGGTAAGTGTTTTTCTTCTGTTTGGAGTAGTCAGTAAAGCAACTCCGCCAGGCCGTAGCACACGATATATTTCCTCAAGAAATGAACGGTCGTTTTTTATGTGCTCGATTACCTGAAAGCTTACGACCGTATCGAACTGACCGGAATTAATGTCATCAAAAGGAGGCACAAGGGAATGAATAAACCTGATACCTGGATGCCTCTTTCTAAGCAAATTTATAATTTCTCTGATCTTATCGATCGCCACATACTCTGTTGCCCCGGGAGCCAGTAACTCCACTCCACGTCCTTCTCCGCAACCTACTTCAAGTAACCTGCCGCTTATGTAGGGTTGTGCTAAAAAATAGGCCTTCAGCAATCTTTGATGAATAGGATTATCCGATGAAATTTTATCAGAAGCTATCTCAGTTGTATATGCCGCCATTACAGATAAAGGTAAAAAGGCAAAAAAGTGAGGTAAAATTAACGTATTAATTAAGAAATTTGATTGGGAGTTATTATTATTAATATAGAAAAACCCATAATGTATCTTTATATTCATTCTTTTTACAAGCTTTGGCTTATACTGCTATTCACAACTGTTCATCTTGCATATTCCCAGGGTGAATTTTACAGTAAAAATTTGAAACACTATTACGATTTAGATGCTGAAATCAGACTTGCACACAAAGTCATTAATTTTCAAGGAAAAATGCTCCTTTTCCTGAAATTAACCATCAATCATGACCGCACAAGAATCGAAGACCTTATTACGACTTATGGATTTATCAATAATTATTCGAAAAATATTGTGTTGTCCAGTGATACAATAATGCTTAAGACTCACTGGATCAGTAACCAGGGTAATGCGCATTATCTGAGTTTCGAACTCTTGAATCCGGAAATAAAAAAAATACTGATTATCAAAATATTGAATAAAATATCCGGCAATGACTTTTATTTTGATATTTTGGTTGATCCGGAGGCTAAATACACCAACAGCGGTATTATTTTGAAGGTGCCCGGCACGCGTCTGCCTTTCTTCCGAAATTATATCAGGGAAAATGAAGATTTCGGGCTAGTAAATCTTAAAACAGAAGATTCGGTAATACATGTATTTCGCTATACCAGCGATTTCACAATCGCTGATCCGCCGTTCAGTTCATCAAATAAATCAATTATAAGATCCATTGAGATCGACTCGGCATTTACCATTCGCGCACACGGCGATACGCTGAACTTATCAAAAAAAGCGCTTTATTTTGCCCAGTATGATACAACTGGCGTAAACGGTTTGGCTTTCAGGGTTGAAGAGAAATATTTTCCCAGAACATCTTCATACGATGAACTGATCGCGTCGCTGACATATTTTACCACACGGTCGGAAATGGACAAGCTTACCTCCGCCAAAGACAAGAAAAAGGCCTTCGATCAGTACTGGATTGAGATCACCAAATCTACCGACCGGGCAAAACGTATTATTCGTGAATATTACCTGAGAATAAACCTGGCCAATGAACTATTCACCAGCTACAAACAAGGATGGAAAACCGATAAAGGAATGATCTTTGTGATTTACGGACCTCCCGATGAGGTGCTGAAAGACGGAGAAAGGGAAGAATGGATTTATGGAAGTACAAATCAGTTACCGCGGATTAATTTCACTTTTGCAAAGTCCAGAAGCATATTTACAAATGATCATTACGTGTTGCTCAGAAAAAAAAGCTATCAGCAGATATGGTACAAAGCAATAGATCTCTGGCGTAAAGGGCAGATGGAATTATGAACCACAAAGGACCTTCATCTGCTGATTCTCTGTTTGGTACACGGGCAATAATAGAAGCCATCCGGGCCGGGAAAGAATTTGAAAACATATTCATACAAAGAAACCTGCAGAATGACCTTACCCGCGAAGCGCTTACGCTGATAAAAAAAGCGGGCATATCCTTTTCTCTCGTTCCTGTAGAAAAATTAAACCGCATTACCAGAAAAAACCATCAGGGTATCGTCGGTTTTATTTCCCCGATCGCCTATGCTTCCATAGATCATATCATTACCACAGCTTACGAGTCTGGCCAGGCTCCTTTTATACTCGTACTTGACAGGATCACGGATGTGCGGAATTTTGGTGCGATTACCCGAACAGCCGAGTGTGCCGGGATGCACGGGATCGTCATCGCATCGAAAGGAAACGCCATGATTACCGGTGATGCAATAAAAACGTCGGCGGGTGCACTACACCATATACCTGTTTGCCGGCATGCGAACCTTAAAACAGTGATCACGTATTTAAAAGAAAACGGACTCTTTGTACTGGCCTGTACCGAAAAATCTGCCAAACCCATTTATGAAATCGATCTTAACAGACCCCTTGCCATTATACTTGGTTCTGAAGAGAATGGAATTTCACCGGAATACCTGAAATTATCTGATGCCAGAGGGATGATACCTGTAAACGGAAAAATTAAATCGCTCAATGTATCAGTGGCTTCCGGGATCGTGGTTTACGAAGCGTTGCGGCAAAGAAGATTGAGATGATACTTACACAGGATAATGAGCCTGGTTTAGAGGTATTCCTGTCCTTTTTTGTTTTTTACATCCTTGATGTACTTTCTGAATTGTTTCTCGTGATCTTTTTTGCAGATAATAATTGCATTTTCGTATTCTGCCACCAGATAACCTTCAAGTCCCTCAATCACAATCAACTTATCTTCCGGACCTTTAACAATACATTTTGTGCTGTCGTACATTAATGCATTTGCATCCACTACATTTTCTTCTTCATCTTTTTCAGAAATATCGTACAACGAATTCCAGGAACCCAGATCAGACCACCCGAACGAACCCAGGGCCACATACACATTCTTCGCTTTTTCCATAATACCGTAGTCAATGGATATGTTCTGGCAATGTGAATAGGCCTTGTCAATGGCATCCTGCTCTGATTTAGAATAAAATGCGGATTTAGCTTCTTCAAAAACCTCATCCATGTCAGGCAAATATTTTTTTACAGCCTTCCTGATAGCAGCAACATTCCAGATAAAAATTCCGGCATTCCACACAAATTCACCGCTTTCGATGAATTTTATGGCAAGATCCAATGCCGGTTTTTCGGTAAACGTTTTAACAGGCTTAAATAATCCCGGGGATTTAATAAATTGAATATAACCGTAGCCTGTTTCCGGTCTGGAAGGTGTAATGCCTATCGTTACGAACATATCTTTGCCCGATACTTCTTCAAGTGATCTTTTAATGATGTTTTTAAATTCCTGGTCATCTGAAATTGTATGATCCGAAGGAGTTACTACGATCCTGGCATCCGGATTTTTCATTCTTATTTTATAACATGCATACACAATACAAGGCGCCGTGTTACGCATTCTGGGCTCGAGCAATATCTGATAATCTTTTAATTCAGGCAATTGTTCCTGAACCAGATTGTTGTATATTTTGTTGGTCACAATAAAGATATTCTTTACAGGAACTATTTTTTTAAAGCGGTAAACCGTTTGTTGTAAAAGGGTTTTACCTGTTCCGAGAATATCCTTAAATTGTTTCGGATGGCTTTCACGGCTGTAAGGCCAGAACCGGCTCCCTACACCCCCGGCCATTATAACAAGATAATTATTTTCATTCATATTAAAATTGTACTTTACTTAGTTTTCATTTTTGTTTACACAGATTTATAAAATATCTGCCCTCATGCACGTTTGTATGTTCAAAGGAATTAACTATAAATTAACTTTTTCAATTTATTTTCACTAATTTCATTTGGTACACGAATAACTTCGTGTTTGGAATTTACAAAAATAGTTAATTAGGGAAACAACCGGAGAAGGAATAATATGTTAGCAGTGCAGGAAAAAAGCATTAAGAAGACCCTGAAAGAAGTTTTCGGTTATGACCAGTTTCGTGGACAACAGGAAGCAGTCATTAACAACCTATTGGCAGGTCGTGATTCATTTGTAATCATGCCAACAGGCGCGGGAAAATCATTATGTTATCAGTTACCTGCCATTATACAGAAGGGTACGGCCATTATTATATCGCCGCTTATAGCCCTGATGAAAAACCAGGTGGATCAGTTGGTAACGCTTGGCGTCAACGCCCGTTTTCTAAACTCTACCCTTTCCAAGGCCGAGATGAACCGGGTAAAAAAAGACACGCTGGAGGGTCATACAAAACTCCTTTATGTAGCCCCGGAATCACTCACCAAAGAAGACAACGTAACATTTTTGAAAAAGGCCGACATTTCATTTGTGGCCGTGGATGAAGCACACTGCATCTCCGAATGGGGCCATGATTTTAGACCTGAATACCGGAGGATCAAGGACATTCTGAGTCAGCTTGACAACGAATTGCCCATCATTGCACTTACCGCTACGGCTACTCCCAAGGTACAGCTGGATATTCTGAAAAACCTCGACATGTATCATGCCGACGCGTTCAAACTATCATTTTACAGAAAAAATCTGTATTACGAAGTAAGACCTAAGCAAAACGCCAAAAAGAACCTGATAAAATATATCAAGGAACATAAACATAAATCTGGGATCATTTATTGCCTGAGCAGAAAAAAAGTAGAAGAGATCGCAAACCTGCTGAATGTAAATGATATCAAAGCGGCGCCTTATCATGCCGGCCTGGAAGCTGCTGTACGCATCAAAAATCAGGATGACTTCCTAAATGAAGAGGTGGATGTAATTGTAGCTACCATTGCATTCGGAATGGGTATTGACAAACCTGATGTGAGGTTCGTAATCCATTATGATGTTCCAAAATCATTGGAAGGGTACTATCAGGAAACGGGACGGGCCGGCCGGGATGGTCTTGAGGGTAACTGCATCATGTTTTACAGTCATAATGATATCCTCAAACTTGAAAAATTCCATAAAGACAAGTCGGTAACCGAACGCGAGAACGCACGTGTTCTTCTAAATGAAATGGCATCCTATGCAGAATCTTCAGTATGCCGTGTACGTCAGTTGCTGCACTATTTTGGCGAATCGTTCGAAAAAGATTGCGGATTTTGTGATAACTGCGTAAGGCCAAAAGAAAAATTCGAGGGTAAGGAATTTGTGGAGCTGGTCATACGTACAGCCGTACAAACCGGCGAGAGATTTGGAATGGCGCATCTGGTAAACGTAATCAGAGGCTCAGAAAATCAATATGTTAAAAGCTACGTGCATGATAAACTGGATGTATTCGGCAAAGGGTCAGAGGAAACGGAAGAGTTCTGGAATTCTGTGATTCGGCAGTCACTCCTCTTGGAATTCCTCGAAAAAGACATTGACTATATTGGAGTACTCAAAGTAACTGAAAAAGGTGATTCGTTCATACGTGAACCGTTTGACATACAGCTTACGAAAGACCATGACTTCTCTGATTTAGGCGAAGAAGAAGAATCTGAAAAAGAGGTGCTGGTAGGAAAGGCTTATGACGAAACTCTATTTGAGATGCTGAAAAAACTGCGTAAACAAATTGCAAGAGAAAAAGGATTGCCTCCATACGTCATATTCCAGGATCCTTCTCTTGAAGAAATGGCTACTACCTACCCTACCACAATTCAGGAACTCGAAGAAGTAATAGGTGTAGGAAAAGGTAAAGCTGCCAAGTTTGGGGAAGAATTTGTAAGTACCATTGAATTGTATGTTGACGAAAACGATATCATTACAGTTACCGACGTACGGATCAAATCAGCGGTAAACAAATCCCGGAATAAAGTATTCATCATTCAGCAAATCGATAAGATGATGGATCTTGAAGAGATTGCCGACGCCAAAAACCTTACAATGGATGACCTTCTCGAAGAAATTGAAAGCATCATATCGTCAGGCACCAAACTTAACCTGAACTACTACATTGACCAGGTAATTGATGAAGACCGGCAGGAAGATCTTTATGAGTACTTTCTGAATGTTGAAACCGACAGCATTAAGGTGGCGCTGGAAGATGAAGATAACATGGACTATACGGAAGAAGAAATCAGGTTAATACGGATCAAATTCCTTTGCGAATACGCACACTGATATACCGTAATTGCCTCCTTATATAATGAATGAAAATACAATTTTCCGATTATTTATTTTCATAGATTATTTCGCATAACTTTACGGAATCGTACCGCGTTTTTAATTTTTGAAAATGAATATTCTGGTTATCGGATCCGGCGGAAGAGAACATACGCTAGCCTGGAAAATCCATCAAAGCAAACATTGTGAAAACCTGTATGTGGCCCCGGGCAATGCCGGCACAGCTACAATAGCAACCAATGTTGCCGTTAGCGCATCTGATTTTAATGCAATCGCTGGTATAATTGGAGAAAAAAACATTTCTCTTGTAGTGGTGGGCCCTGAAGACCCCCTTGTAAACGGGCTGAGAGATTTTCTGATGGAACGAAGTGACCTTGCAGATGACCTTCTTATAGTAGGCCCCGGAAAAACCGGAGCTATGCTGGAAGGATCAAAAGATTTTTCTAAAAAATTTCTGAATAAATATAATATCCCAACCGCCCGGTCGAAGACATTTACTCCCTTCGAAATTGAAGAGGCTCTGGCATATATCAGCACCAAAACACCCCCGGTTGTATTGAAAGCTGATGGACTTGCTGCTGGTAAAGGAGTGATCATTGCACCTGGCCATGAGCAGGCAAAAGAAGCAATGAAAGAAATGCTCCTTGGCAAAAAGTTTGGTGATGCAAGCAGCAAAGTGCTTATCGAGGATTACCTGGAAGGCATTGAGGTTTCCATTTTTGTACTTACAGATGGCAAAAGTTACATTTTGTTGCCTGAAGCCAAAGACTATAAACGGATAGGAGATGGTGATATAGGCCCTAATACAGGCGGAATGGGTGCTGTAACTCCGGTGCCTTTCGCTGACGTGGTATTTTTGGAAAAAGTCGAAAACCGTATTATTAAACCAACTATCGAAGGTTTACAAAAGGAAAACATTCCTTATATAGGATTTATTTTTATCGGATTAATGAGCGTAAACGGCGAACCATATGTAATTGAGTACAATGTAAGAATGGGCGATCCCGAATCACAGGCCGTATTACCCAGGATAAAGACTGACTTTGTCGAACTGCTCGTTGCCACTGCCAATGGAACGCTTTCTACCATCAATGTTGAATTTGATACAGAAGCGGCAGTTACAGTAGTGCTTGCTTCAGAAGGATATCCCAATAGTTATGATAAGGGGCATCCCATTACCGGCCTGGACAATACTATTGAAGGACTTGTATTTCATGCTGGTACGGTAAATAAAGAAGGCGCCATTCAAACTAATGGGGGCCGTGTTCTGGCTGTCACTGGTCGTGGCCCGGATGTGGCTGCAGCACAGGAAAAAGCTTATCTGAGCCTCGAAAATATAACCTGGAAAGGAATGCAGTATCGAAAAGATATTGGCAATGATATCCTTTCGATGACGTAATTATTTAAATTGATTTTCATATTCGTTATCTTTATGCATTATTAACTTTATATATTTAATAAATAAATGAGTTGTTCAACATGCACTTCCGGAGATTTGCTGATAGCAGCAGGCTGTAAGAACAATGGCGGTTGTTCGACCGGCGGGTGCAACAAGATGAACACGTATGACTGGTTATCAGACATGGACCTGCCTCCGTACGAGGTTTTTGATGTTGTAGAGATCAGATTTAAGGGTACAAGAAAAGATTTCTTTCGTAATACATTAAAACTTGATATAACCAATGGAGACGCTGTGATTGTAGATGTGCCGAATGGCCATCATCTTGGCTTTGTGGCCATGCAGGGCGAGCTTGTAAGACTACAAATGATAAAGAAAGGGATTACAGATGATGAAAACATTAGGCAAATATACCGGAAAGCAAGCCCGAAGGATTTTGAAAAATACCAATCCATCAAAAACAGAGAGGCACCTACTCTTTACAGAACAAGGGAATTAATTGAGGAGCTGAAACTTGAAATGAAACTTTCTGAAGTAGAATTTCAGGCAGACAACACAAAGGCAACGTTTTTTTATTCGGCAGATGAACGTGTGGACTTCAGAGAGCTAATTAAAGTGCTGGCAGCTGAATTTAAAATCCGTGTAGAAATGCGGCAGATAAGTTTAAGGCAGGAAGCTGGCATGCTGGGCGGTATCGGATCATGCGGCAGAGAACTTTGCTGTTCTACCTGGTTATCAGATTTTAAATCAGTGACGACTAGTGCGGCAAGATATCAGAACCTATCACTTAATCCTTCAAAACTTTCCGGACAATGCGGCAGATTGAAATGCTGCCTGAATTACGAACTGGAAACCTATATGGATGCACTGGAAGATATTCCAACACTGGAAGGTCCCCTCCTGACTATGCGCGGACAAGCCACACTGCAAAAAACCGATATTTTCAGAAAACTGATGTGGTTTGGGTTTGAGGGCGTAGCAAGCTGGCATGCCATTGATACAGCCCGGGTAATGGAAATACTGGAAATGAACAAACGTGGTGAAAAACCTTCAGATCTGTATGAGGACACCGATTCGAAACTGGAGATTGCTCAGGCAATCAATACTGATCTTGAGCAACTCGACAGAAAATACAGGAATAAAGCAAGAAACGTCAGAAAGAAGTATAATAAAAATAGATGGAAGAAAAACAAGCAGTAATTTCACGGTGTTTATAAATAAAATAATATGGCTTTTTACAGCCATTTTACTATTCTCAGGATGTGATTCAGGCAGAGTTTATGAAGATAATATAGACTTTCAAAACAGAATCTGGAGTGCACCCGATATTAAAACGTTTGATTTCCATATCGCCCAACCCGGGTTGCATTACAATGCTTATATAAACCTCCGTAACACCTCTGAATACCCCCACTACAATATTTATATCAGATACACCCTTAAGGATAGCCTCCGGAACAATTTAAAATCAGAATTGATAAACATAATTTTATTTGATCCAAAGACGGGATTCCCCAACGGAAAAAGCAGCGCCGGAGATATTTTCGAGCACCAGCAAATCATCCTGGATATGTTTACTTTCCCCGATTCCGGGAAATATCTATTGTCGTTTCAGCAATACATGAGGTATGACAGCCTGCCTGAAATAATATCAGTAGGACTGCGGGTTGAAAAAGAAGCTTTCGGATATTAAACCGGTTTATGTACCCTCATCGTTTCGCAGGCCGGATTAAGTGGCGGTTGTATGGCTGTTAATAAACCACAATATATTTTCATTTACCTTTTTTTCATCTAGCCAGTACATCCGGCTGTGAACTTCTGTGAAATTCCAGTTTTTTTCCGAGAGTGTAAGTGGGGTATATACGTAGGTCTCTTTTACCGAAATGGATTGATAGTACAGGTCATCGTCCGTTAAAATCAGCCCGATATAATCCAGGTCTTTTTTCACGGTGAGGTCCGCTAAAGGCATCTCATCCAGAATTTCAATATCTCCGATTTTATCTATCGCCGTTTTCGAAATCTTTGATTTGAGGTACCACCCGGGGCTGTGTCGTGAGGCCTTCTTTTGAAAAGCTTTGTAATTGCCTTTCGAAACATCAAGGGCGTAGCTTAAATAGGCTTTAAGAAGTTTGGGGCCCTCATTTTTTGCATCCTCTACCTTTAGTTGATTCGGATAAATGCTGCTGACAATATAGATTTTCTCCCTTGCTCTGGTAATGGCCACATTCAGGCGGTTTTCACCACCCACAGCATTTAAACTCCCAAATTGCATGATCAGGCGACCACTTTGGTCTTCGGCGTACGCGGTTGAAAAAATGATAATGTCACGTTCATCACCCTGAACATTTTCAATATTCTTTACAAATACGGATCCGGAAAGCATCACCCCGCTTTTCGTCATTCTTTCTTCAAGAATATCCATAATGAGATTTTGCTGCCGTGCATTAAATGTGACCACCCCTACCGATTTATCAGGTGACCCGGTTTGAATATCGAAAACAATATCAGCTACTTTTAAAGCCTCCTCCATGTTTGTGTTATTCTCCCATATTCCATTTACCTTCAAATATTCTATTCCGGGCTGGCGCTTATTGGCTATTTTCTTGTCAGGAAGCATACTGAGGTTTCCTTCATAAAAATGGAAATTGCTGAATTCAATAAGATCCAGCGACCTGCTCCTGTAATGTCCTTTGAGCTGTACGTTCATCAGATATGGCGACGCCAGTTCGAGCAACGAGTCGATTTCCAGAACAGGGTCGTCTGTTTCATCTTCTTCCCACCTGATCTGGTAGAGGTCATTGGGGCGCAACTGTTTGGAATCGCCGGCAATCACTATCTGCTTTCCGCGGTACATGGCGGGTATTCCTTTTTCAGCAAAACATTGCGACGCCTCATCAAATATTACGATATCGAATAGCTGCTGCATGGGAAAAATAGCCGAAACAGATTCAGGAGAGGCCATCCAGCAGGGCAACAAATCAAACAACTCGTTATGAAAGGCGGCAATAAGCCTGCGTACCGGCCATACTCTTCGCTTTTTAGTAACCTGATGAAGGAGGTCGCGATAGGTAACCATATTGTTGAGCCGGTTATATTTCACTTCATAGTACGATCTCTCCCGGGCTTTAATCAAAAGTATGTCTTCGCTTACCTCATACTTTTTTTCTACTGCCTGCTGAAGATCGCGTACCATCCGGAGAAATTTGCCTGAGGCGGTGGATCGCAGGATGGGGTATTTCGCTTCGATATGGTCTATCCACGCCAGCCTGAGGCTGTTCTGAAATAATATTTCTGCATCTGTTTCAAGTTCCTCTTGCATGTCATAAAGTTTTTCAAGCACCTCCTGTTCATAGGATTTAAGCCCGGAAACAATTTTATCATATTCGCACAGTGCATCGAAATCCCTGTTCAGCACCTCCGAAATCCGGTAGGATAATGATTCATCGGTTATCAATCTTGAAATTTGGGAAGCGGTAAAATACTGAAGCCACTTATTTCGGTGTTCAAAAATGTCGTCAATTACCGCAAACATCTGTTCTACTTTTTCCAGAAATTCATCATACAACAAGGTGTTTATACTGAAATAATTCTTGAAGTTGCGGATCGAATAAAAAATCTCTTTTGCTTTCAATGCCTGTTTTTGAAAATGAAACCAGCTCTGGAAACTCACTTTTTTGTAATCTACAGGAAGGTCCTTCACCCATTTCTTTTCACGCAATTTGGTAAGGTTATGTTCGAGGTTCAGCCGGTTATCCATTTTTTCAATCAACGCCTTGAATCCTCTTCTATCATTACTCAACCGGTTGGCAACCAATACCCGCTTGATGAAATATTTATCTTTTCCGAACAGCTTCCATTTTATGAAAGGGATCAGGTGTTTTTTTGATTCTATGGCATGCTCCAGGGTCTTCTGAAACTTGCCCAATTCAGATGCATGCAGGCTTGATTCTATTCCCTGTCCCCGGAAACATTCGAGCAATACGCGTTCGGTATTCGAAATTGACAAAAAATTCGTGTCTTTTTCAGGAAACTGGATGATCCGGCGAAAATACTCATACACCCTGTCTTCTTTGAGTATCCTGAAAAATTCACGGAGCGCCTCTTTTTGTTCGTGCAACTTCAGGCATTCTTCAATACGTAATTTTTCTCCAATAATTTTCTCCATCTGCTTGCCTGTTTCGTACTCCAGCGATGGAATCTCTTCGAGTATTTCCTGCATAGATTTCAGGTCCTGTAGCCCGAATCTGTGAAAGGATTTGCGGTCAAATAGTAAATATGATTTTTTCGAAAATATCTTCGAATAAGAAATATATTCCCGAAGTTTATCCATGAACACATCAACGTCATTGAAATTAAAGTTTTTATATACCTGTCTCAGATTTATGATCCTGGCAGATCTGTCGGATGTGAGGTAGAGTTCTTTTACCGACAATCCACATTCGCTTTCAGTGAAAAGGGCCTCTTTATATTCTTCAAGTTCTTCAGTAAGTTTATCGATGGTTCGGCTCGAAGTTTGAAACTGCCGCTCCAGTTGTATTACATCAAGGCTGTTATTTCGTGATTGATATTCAGGAATTCTGGTAATCTGATTTGCGAGCTTCGCGTATATTTCCTTTCTGTCGTTTTTAAAATCGTGTACCAGTCCCGTAAACTCAGCAATGCCTTTTTCTTTAAGCCTGCTATACACCACATCCAGTGCAGCCCGCTTTTGTGATACCACCAGTACTTTTTTTCCGGAGGCGATACCATCAGCAATTAGATTGCAAATTAATTGTGACTTGCCTGTACCGGGAGGCCCCTGAACGACAATGGAATTACCTTTTTTAACCGCTTTCAGTGCATTCTCCTGAAATGCGTCCAGCCGGTAAGGGGTGATGATTCGTTCTTCTCTTACTTTTCCGAGAAAATTCGTTATCGGCATCTTGCTCATATCTTCTTCCAGCATTACCCGCGAGGTAAAAAACTCCTCGATATCCGCTACCTTATTATTTTCTATCATATCCAGATAGTCAGGTACAAGATGCGAACCTGCCTGAGGGAACATACCCAATACTGCTTCAGGCATAAGTTTGATCACTCCGTTTTGTGTAGCTGCATCAAAATCCTTCTTTGTAAAACTTTCAAACGAATCCAGCTTATTTGTAAAATTGTCAGGATTGAAATTGATCTCAACCGGGCTTTCCTTGAAAAGCTGGTACAGGGCCGTCCGGAATACCGTACTGTCCGTATCAAAGTCATCAAATACCCGTTCCAGAAGATCATCACCGATCTTCACTTTGTTGAAATAAGCATAGGCCAGAAGGAAGGTTTTGTTAAGTGTAATATTGACTTCTTCCCGCTGTTTCAGCATCCATAGGTTATTTCTTGATTCCAGTTCTACCGGAAAAAACATGAGTGGACATCTAACAAGAGTTCTGTCTGCAAATTTTCCTCTTAAAAAAGGCCAGCCTACATACAGGTCTTTTGATCCTCTTTCTTCAAAAATGAATTTTTCAACCCGGTTCAGCCTTTTAAGTTTCCGGCTCATGGCATTCGTCATTTCATCTCTTGCATCCAGCAACGGACAAAGTGATATTACCTGCTTCCTTCCTATCAGTTCTTCTATGATCTCAAATGAAGACCTGTTCTGTGTAAAATTGAGGTCGTGTAGATCGATAAACTGCTCCGAAACCAACCTCAGCAACATCAAAGAACGGTTGGTAGCAGTTAGATTCGTGAGTCGTCGTAAATAGGATTTAAGAATTTTCTGCATGTTGCTCCTGCAAATAAATCAAAATTTAAGAAATCTGATGCTACGAATGTTTATAGTAGGTTCAATTATTGAACATCTGTGCGTATTTGTGCGAATCGATCCATTTTTCGCCTTTGCCACACCTAGGAATTATTTGATAAAATTTGAAATAATTTATGTATGATACTGATTATCAGTTATTGTAATATTACTAAGGACTAGTCCCCTCCGACGCCGTGCCTGCCGGCAGGGGATTAGGGGTGGGTTTTTCGAAGCATAGATATTTGAATTTTATGTTAAATTAAGTTCTGTATATCCGATACTCATAATATTTAGTTACTTCTTCATTTTCTTTTGCTTGCCCAAAAGAAAACGAAGCAAAAGAAAATGGCACCACGGTCAAAGACACATTTCCCCGCTAAACGCACAAGCCAACCCTGCGCAAAAATGTCTTGGCAGGTTAGGAAAAATCTGCAGTAAGGTAAGGAGCGACATTTTTGAAGGCTTGCCGGCCCGCAAATCCTCAATGTGTCCACACCGACCGTGGACGACCAACCACACACAGTACAACTTATTGCATAACCACATTATGCAAATTACTTTTCGTATAAATATAAACATATAAGGGCCTACAATGCCCAATTTTTAAAAAAATCGCCTTATTTAAACTATGGAAGCCTCTTTTCAAAATGTACCGAATATAAAAAAATATACTATATATAATGCAAGGAATGCTCATAGTAAGTGCCATTCTTTAAAATCTATGTGTATTTTGGTCAATAATTTCCGTTCGGTACATTGTTCATACATTGGGGATTTAAACAAAATCAAATTTCAAGATACGGCGCCATCCGGTCGAGCCATTGTTTTTCCACAATCTGAATTTTCAACAGGTCACGGATATTTTCAAAAAGGCCATGTTGCTCCCGGTAGGCAATAATAACGCGGGCAAGGTTAAAACTGACATATGGATGTGTGGCAAGTTCTTCAAAAGGTGCGTGGTTAATGTTTATCATCACGGGTTTAAAATCATCGCTGACAAATGCCGCATTTCCCAAATTAATCAACGCATAATCTTCAATACCGTACACCTCGTTCAACTGCTCCATGTGCACAAATCCGCCCAAATTATTCCTGAACCGTACAATCCTGCCTGAAAGCACCGTGCCGATACCCTGTACCTGCATAAGAGTCAGTGAATCGGTTTTGTTAATGTCAAAATGAAGTACATCATTAGGCTCAGCAGGGATTCTGCCGGATTTTACAGCAGATACAACTTCTTCAACGTGATTCGTTTCAATACTACCTGCTTTGTCTGGCAAGGTGATGAACGGTTTGATATTCTCGAATTTCTCATTACTCAGACCATAAATTTTTTTCATATCGTTCACCTCATAGAATTTGCCGCCTTTATCCCTGTATTTAATAATCCGGTTGCTGATTTCATCTCCCAATCCAAGTTTTTTAAGATCAGCCAGTGTAACCGTGTTCGGATCAAAACTAAAAAGATGGGGGACAATTGGTTCATCCGGTTCTTCTATATCCTCATAATGAAGGCGCTTATCAATAAGGGCCACCAGACTATCCAAAACATGTGTGTCGGATACCTCTCTCCGGTAAATCGTTTTTTTTACAATCCATGGTAAAAATGTGACCGCGATTAAAATAATAGACAGGATAATAAAGCCATTTGCTTCGGTCTTGCTAAAGCCGAAGTAAAACCGGGTCCATTTTTTTATTCTTTTAATCATCCAATCAAAATACACAAATCTTTATTAAATAACACCGCTTATTCCATTCCATATCATTAGTTTCAGACTTATTACTTTCCAGGCTTCATGTTAACTTGTATTTTCGCCAATTCAATAAATGTGAAAATGACTGCCGGGACAAGGAAAAAATTCGTTTTCGGAATACTCCTTTTTCAATTTGCATTAACTCCTTTCCGGAGTACTGCGCAGATTGAATATGGACCGTTTTTAAATGTCTATGAAGAAAACGGATTAAAAGGAGTTATAAACCAGGATGGTAAAGAGATTATTCCGGCGCAATATGAAGAATTAGGGTGGTCGGAGGGCATACCTGTATTTCATGACGGAGTCATCGGGTTCAAAGCCGGTGGTAAATGGGGAATTATCTCGTCAGCTAATTCCATCACCATCACTGCAAAGTACAAGCGCATTTACCGTGCTGGTAGCAATCTGATCGTAGCTTCAAAAGAAGGTTTGCTCAGCGGTGAGGAGTTTTATGGTATTTTTAATTCCAGGGGCAAGCTCATCGTCCCTTTCTCTTATGCCGGACTCTCCGTGATCGGCACGACAGTAATAGCCCGAAAATATGACCATAACAAGCACGTTTACGGATTAATTGACCTGAACAATACCCAATTACTCCCTTTTGCTTACCCAAACATTTATAGTTTAACTGAAAAACTACTGGTAGTTACCCGGGATAACGGAAAATTGTCGCTGGTAAATACGAATGGCAAGGAGGTGCTGCGATTTCAAATTGACAGCATTGCCCATGCTGACGAAGATTATTTTTTTGTATTCTATGATGGCAAGGCAGGATTAGTTGATAAGACAGGTAGAAATGCGCTAAAACCCGAATTCAGAAAAATAGAGATTGCAAATAATTCAGTAAGCGCACTTCCTGTCAATGCATGGCATTTACTGTCACCTGACAATACTACTCGACTGGTGATGTATTTCGATACGATAGAAGAATCATCACAAAATGTTTTTATTACAGGTATTAACAATATGTACCGCCTCACCAGCCCCGGCGAATTCATAACAAAAAAAGCATACAATACTATTCTGCATCTTTCAGGTAGTTTTTACCATGTAACGCTAAACGGACGAACCGGAATAATAACCAAAACAGGAGAAGAATTGATTGAGCCGGTTTATGACAGTCTCTACATGGATGCCGGATTTATTTATGTCCGAAGATCAAAAGGTCGCGATTCGGGATGGTCAGTTTTTGATACGCTGGGCATCCGGAAAAATTTGTATTTCTACAAGGCAGTAAAGCCCATTAGCGAAGGGCTATTTGCTGTTAAAAGAAATAATAGATGGGGATTCATGAACCGCAGCGGCAACGAAGTCATTCACTGTGTCTTCGATAGTGTTACTCCATTTGATAACGGAAAATCGATCGTTGTCTTTCATAATGAGCAGGGCGTAATTGATAAAATGGGGGACTGGCTTATCCTGCCGGAGAAAAAAGAAATTACGATTATCAACGATACACTGTATCTTGAAAAAACAAAAAAGCTCACCTTGCTGAAAGGCTTCGACCATAATCTTATTTATTTTACTGAAAAAGAACTCATTGTAAAAGATACTTACCTGGAAGAAAAAATTGACAGTGTGAACACCTGGTTTGTGAGTTTTCAGGGGATCATTTTTTCCAGATTTTCTACCGGCTTCACCGAACATATTAATTTCCATGACAGCCTGTATATCATAAAAAAAGGCGGGAGCGCAAGCGTAGTATCCTTTTCTGGCAGAACATACATTCCCTTCGGGATCTATGACGATATTGATCCTCCTGTTGAAGGGCTATTAAGAATCAAATATCAGGGGTTTTACGGTTTTTCCGACCTGAGCGGCAAATTACGGGTCGCAAACAGGTATGAGGCAGCGAAATCCTTCAGCGAAGGGCTTGCTGCAGTGAAAATACGTGGTAAATGGGGTTTTATAGACAAACGTGAAATCCTGGTCGTTCAGCCCCTTTATGATGAAACGGGGACGTTCACAAACGGGGCATGCCTCGTGCGCCAGGGAACAAAATGGGGGATCATAAATGCGCGGGGAAAGCTGATCCAGCAAGTTAAATCCGATCAGATAAAGGAATCGATCAGCGGGCTGTGGATTTCTGAAAAGGATGGATTTTATGGCCTGATCGACCGCAATGGAAAAACACTGTTATTTCCTAAATATGAGCGTGTGCAACCTCTTAAAAATGACCTGGTTATTGTAAAACGCAGAGGGTTGTATGGTGTTGTAAATATGGAAGGTGTTATCAGGATCCCCTTTTTGTACAAACAACTCCTTTATTCGGAAGAAAGCGATACGTTCATGGCATTGATTCCCGGTAAATGGAGAACCTATAACAAAGAACAGCTTTCAGGAGCG
Source organism: Bacteroidota bacterium (assembly GCA_022567155.1). Lineage (GTDB taxonomy): Bacteria > Bacteroidota > Bacteroidia > Cytophagales > Cyclobacteriaceae > SZUA-230. The sequence continues at coordinate 7,925 of JADFHN010000057.1, read as the reverse complement.
GAGGTGGGGGTAAATTGAGTTAATTCATATTATTACCTTAAAACCGCAAGTATTTTTATAAGAAACATTAAATCAGGTATATAATCCTCCAGGGTTTCCTTTATAAGTTAGCATCAGTTCTTATACAATTTATTGGCCATCAGATCAAAACCCTGGAGGATTGCAGGAGTGAAGGCGGGTAATCTCCAATCAAACGTCATTATCCGAATCGCGCAGCGATATTGGATAATCTCCTTGTTTAAAGCTGTACACAGTAATTAATCGGAAACATTGTTTCATTCGGGGGATTACCCGGATAAACCGGGTAATGACGTTGAAGTTTCTGAGATTACCCGACCCCGGCAGGATAAAACCATGTCGTGCAGGTAAATCCCCGCCCCGCCTTGGGGCTGGCGCGTAATGACGGTGGTTGATTGAGGATTAGTAATACTCCACTTTATTTTGCCAAATGATCTTTTTTTCATATTGCAGGATTTTTGTAACTTGAATAGATGTCATCAATAGGTAAAGGCGGAAATGTGTACATTATGTCTAACAAATACAGGACTGTTCTTTACATTGGCGTAACCGGTGATTTAAACACACGGGTTATCGAACACAAATCCGGAAATGGTTCTGCATTTACTAAAAAATACAACTGTACAGATATATTGTATTATGAGTTTTATGATTCCATTGAGGACGCCATTCACAGAGAAAAGTGCTTGAAAAAATATAAGAGAAAATGGAAAGAAAATTTAATCCGGAAATTTAATCCTGACATGAAAGATCTGTTTGATAAAATCCATGATTTAAGATGAGATGATGGTAGTCATCCGTATTACCCGGCCCTGACAACAACAAAATTTAACTACAATCGTCATTACCCGAATCGCGTAGCGATGTCGGGTAATCTCCTTGTTCAAAGTAGTAAAGGAATTAATCAGCAACAGTGTTTAACTCGGAGGATTACCCGGACAAGCCGGGTAATGACGTTAGTTTTTGGGATCCTGTTTTGTGAATTGTAGTACTCGAAATTAGCTATTTAAAATTATTAACCACTGAATATCAATAAGTTAAAATTACCACCTTTTGCACTGCACAGAGCAGGAAAATATGTCACGGATCACTTCTCCGCATACTTTGCTGCAATCCGGCCGAGTTTTTTCTGAATTTCTTCCTCCGGCAGCCATATACCCCGCACCATTACACCTGACCGGGCTTGTACATTTTCAATGTCTTCCAGCGGATTGGCGTCCAGAAGCAGAAAATCAGCAGAGGCTCCTGTTTTTATCACGCCAAATTCGCCTTCCTTATTAAAAAACACAGCGGGGTTTACTGTCCCCATTTTCAACGCTTCATAGGGTGTAAGCCCTGATTTGATCATATACTGAAGCTCATGTTGAATAGAAAAACCTGGTACATTAAATATCTGAGGGGCGTCTGAGCCTAATAATAGCCCTGCCCCTGCATCATGGAGGGCTTTTATAATGTCCCGGCGCAACTGGTTGAACCGTGCTGCTTTTTCCCGGTTAAATTCCGGCTTGTTCTGGTAATCAGACACAGCTTTTATCCAGTTGTTACGTGTTTTTGTTGCTATATATTTCATTTCCGGCTCGCCAGCAAGTTCCTCCGGAGCCCGGGTTCCCGCCCATCGTTCCATCAGGCTTTGCGTCGGCACCACCCATACTCCGGCATCCATGGTCATTTTTGCTAATTCAGGTATTAAATTCCTGTCGGCGATGTCGGTAAAGTTGTAACCAAAAAATCCATTTTGCGAAGGATCTACGCCTGCATCCTCCGGAACGAGGCCTTCCAGATAGCCGTCAACATGGTCAATCGATGCGTATTTGGCTTCCAGCGCTCTTCGTACTCCTACATCTATTGATACATGTCCGGAAAAAGTGATACCTACCTCGTTGGCGGTTTTTACAATTTCATTGAAATTCTCCAGTGTAAGCCCGGGATGCAGCTTCAGAAAATCATATCCTGCTTCCTGGTAAGCCATTACTTTTTCACGTGCTTCAGATACCGTTTTCACACTGTTTCCATTGAGCGAAGGACCGGAAGTGAAAATACGCGGGCTGAGAATCTCATTTTTGGCGGCTTTTTCGCGCAATTCCAGGTGATAGGGCTGACCGAGCATACCACGAATGATAGTGATCCCGTTTGACAGATAAAGAAAAAGGGTTTCTTCGAGCAATTCCATATTCTGACTGCCGGGTATATGTGCGTGCATTTCGGCCAGGCCAGGTAGCAGGAATTTTCCCGATCCGTCAATTACTACGGCGCTTTCGGGTACGGTAACATTTTCCGCGTTGTCTATTACTGAGAATTTACCATTTGAAATCAGAACAGTTTGGTTTTCCAGCACACTTTCACTGTCCATTGGAATTACATCCACATTTGTAATGGCGTACTGTGTTTCAGGTTGTTCAATTTGCCGGGATTCGCCATTTCCACAACCCTGTGCACAAATAACAAGGCATGCATAGCTGATAACAAAGAGGGATTTCATAGGATTTAAGATTTATTAAGATTGTTAAAACACAAATTAATAAATTGCCTTCAAATATTTGCTAAAATTATATAATCATTGAAAAAAAAGTTACAGGCGGCATTAGAATACCTTAGCCAACAGGATTTGGTGCTGGCTGAAATTATAGCCAGGGTTGGCCCGTGTACCATTACGCTACGAAAGAACTATTACCAAGCCCTGGTTAACTCCATAATAGCGCAGCAGATATCAGTCAGCGCCTCACGGTCCATACGCAATAAATTCATGGAGCTTATTGATCAAAATCTGGAACCGGAAAGTGTGCTACCGTATTCCATTTTGCAACTACGAAGCGCGGGGCTTTCCATTCAGAAAGCTACATACATCCATGATTTAAGCCTGAAATTTGCACAAAATAAAGCAGTTTATAATCATCTGGGAAAATTTTCAGACGAAGAAGTAATTAAAAAGCTAACGGATGTAAAAGGTATCGGAGTCTGGACGGCACAAATGTTTCTGATATTCTCGCTGGGCCGGCTCGATGTACTACCCCTCGATGACGTAGGTTTCAGGAATGCCGTTCATCTTCATTATAATATAAAAAGCATACCTTCAAAGAAACGTCTTGAACGGTTAGCCGAGAAGTGGAAGCCCTATCGTTCGGTTGCAGTCTGGTATCTGTGGCAGGCGGTTGACAAGCAACCGTAACAGATATTTTCCTGTTTTTAGCACTTTTTAAAAATGGGTATCATGGCGGGACATTCAGCTGCTGCCTGGCGGCAGTATTGAGGATTTTATCCCCATAAAAAATCACATTGAAGAAACCCTGACCTGGACTTGCTTGCTTTTTGAAATATCCAGGAGAGATTATATATCATCAGGGTCAGAAAACATAGTTATAAAAATATAATATTTGCCAAAAATATTGAAAGTGTGAAATTAAAAAGATTAATAGCTTTAGAAAAAAAAATGAACCAGGTGAATGTCTAGCAAAATAATACAGAAGTGGAATAACAAATGGTCAGAAATAGCATTAAACATTTCCTCAGATCCCGTAATTTGGATTTTAGACAATGGGAATATACAAAAATTCAATGAGGCATTTATTAATTTCAGTGGCTTTTCCCGTGACAAATTGAAAAATATTACTTTGTTCGATCTTGATGAAAATCTATCGAAGAAGGAGTGGAAAGGCATTTGGGAAAAATTACGTAGTTCGAATTCGGAACTGGTAGAGACGACTTTTAATGATAAAGATGGAAAGCTAATACATGTAGAGTTGAATTTCACTTTTGTAGAAGACAAGGATGTAAATATTAGCTGTGTACTGATAAAGGATATTTCTAGGAGGAAAGCGCTCGATGAAAAATTGGATGAAGCAGAGTCGGTTTTGGACAGAATAGTTCAAGAACAATCGGAGGGTTCAAAAATTAAACTGAGTGCTTTATTAGGGGAAAAAGAAGCCCTGCAAAGACTTCAGGACTTGCAGAGACACCATGAATCAATACTTCAGTCCACTGGAGATGGTATTTATGGGTTGGATTGCCAGGGCCACACAACATTTGTCAATGCCGCGGCAGCGAGGATGGTAGGTTGGAAACATGAGGAATTAATTGGTAAATCCCAGCATGACATGATTCATCATACGAAAATTGATGGAACACCTTTTGACAAAAAAGAGTGCTCCATTTATGCTGCATTCAAAGATGGCAAAGTGCATCATGTGGAGGATGAAGTATTTTGGAGAAAAGACGGTACCTCGTTTCCAATAGAATACATGAGCACACCAATCCATGATGAAAACAATAAACTAATAGGAGCAGTGGTTTCCTTTAATGATATAACAAGGCGTAAAGAAGCTGAGGTAGCACTCAAAAGCACAAATAGTGAATTGAAAGAAGCTTTGTCCGAGGTGAGGCAATTAAAAGTGCGATTGGAGCAGGAAAACAAGTACCTGCAGCAGGAGATTAAGTTGACACACAATTTTGAAGAAATAATCAGTCAAAGTAAGAAATTCAAAAAAGTGCTGGGCCAGGTAGAGCAGGTTGCTAAAACGAATGCGACCGTGTTGATCTTGGGAGAATCCGGAACAGGTAAGGAACTGATAGCAAGAGCTGTACATAATATTAGTAAGCGAAAAAACAGGCCAATGGTAAAAGTGAATTGTGCGACGCTTCCTGCTACGCTTATTGAAAGTGAGCTATTTGGGCATGAAAAAGGAGCATTCACGGGAGCTATAGCAAGAAAAGTCGGTCGCTTTGAATTGGCAAATGAAGGCAGTATATTTTTAGATGAAATTGGAGAGATTCCTATAGAGCTGCAATCCAAGCTACTTCGGGTGCTACAGGAAGGTGAATTTGAAAGATTGGGAAACTCAAATACAATGAAAGTAGATGTCCGGGTTATTGCGGCTACCAATGTGAATTTGCAAGAGGCGGTAGCCAAAGGAACCTTCAGAGAGGACCTTTATTATCGGATAAATGTTTTTCCAATAATTATGCCCCCTTTAAGAGAAAGAAAGGAAGACATTCCTCTTTTAACACGCCATTTTCTGCTAAAATATAATACTCAGTTTGGAAAGAAAATAGAGGTAATCACTGAAAGAGTGATTGACTCTTTGATGAACTATAGCTGGCCGGGCAATGTTCGGGAATTGGAAAATGTTATTGAACGTGCTGTAATTATTAGTCCGGAAAACAAACTTGAAATTGGAGACGCTATACCAAAGACTTCTAATGAGACTCTCGAAGAAAACATAGTAACACTGGCAGACAATGAAAAAAGCCATATTCTAAAAATATTAAAACATACCAACTGGCGCATAAGTGGTCAGAATGGCGCTGCAAAAATTCTGGCTCTCAACCGCACAACGCTAGAAGCCAGGATGAAAAAACTGGGTATCGAACGTCCATAATTATTGCCAACATTTCATCTTATTGCCAATATTTTGGCAATTAATTAATTTCACCTTAGTATATTTTAACGGTAAAATGTTGATAAACAACATTTTACAATTTTGGCATAATGATTGTAGTTCGGATTGCTAAATTATTTAAACATAAATATTAAAACCATGAAAACAAATTATTTAAAAGTAATGACCATGGTGATAGGGATTATCGCCATATCAATCAAATCAAATGCACAGCTACCAGATCCTGGTTTTGTTATTGATAAAACTACGGCTATTGTAATTACGGATCCGCAGAACGATTTCTTAAGCCCTGATGGAGTTGCTTGGGGCTTAGTAGGCGAAAGTGTAATTAAAAATGGTACAGTTCAGAATCTGGAGACTTTATTTCAACTAGCAAAAGAAAACGGCATACATGTTTTTATTTCTCCTCATTATTACTACAAGCACGACCATACATGGAAGTTTGAAGGAGCATTGGAAGTTGCAATGCATAACATGGGTATGTTTGATCGAGGGGATCAGCTTAATAAAGAAGGCTTTGAAGGATCCGGTGCTGATTTCTTGGAGCAATACAAGAAGTACATCGAACAAGATTTTGTGACCGTTGTTGGGCCCCATAAAGTATATGGCCCGGAACAAAACGACTTGAACCTGCAGCTACGAAAGCAAAAGATCGATAAAGTCATTCTTGCAGGTATGTCAGGTAACCTCTGTGTAGAATCTCATTTAAGAGAATTACTCGAACTTGGTTTTGAAGTGGCCGTCGTAGGCGATGCAACAGCTTCAGCCATCATACCAGGTTTAGATGGCAACCTGGCAGCACAAACTAACTTTAGGTTTATAGCCAGCCATGTGTACAAAACAGCAGAGTTAAAGGAAGTATTCTCAAATGCCAACTGAGAATAAAGACAACTTATCTGCCCGGCTTAGTTTCGGGCAGATATTTAAGTGCCTAACTTAATGAAAGCTCAATTAACATTAGTAAAGAGATCGAAATTACTAATTCTTGTAGGTGTTTTGGACGCATTTTATGACCAAGAGTTATTCGTTGAAAATAGAGTAGGGACATAAGGTGAATTTCCAAGTGTTATTAATAATGATGTCTATTAATCTAAATAATAAAGAATATAAAAATATTTAAAAATAACTGAAAATGAAGCAACAAATTAAACCCCCATTTACCCTGGAAACAGCAAAAGCAAAAGTTCAGGCCGCCGAAGATGGATGGAATTCAAGAGATCCTGAACGCGTGTCAATGGCTTATTCGGTTGATTCAAAATGGAGAAACAGAGACGAATTCTTTACTGGAAGGGAAGCAATTAAAGAGTTCCTTACCCGGAAGTGGAAGAAGGAATTGGACTACAGGCTTATGAAGGAACTTTGGGCTTACACCGAAAACAGGATCTCTGTTCGATTTGAATATGAATGGAGAAATGCTGATACCGGTCAGTGGTACAGAACCCATGGAAACGAACATTGGGAATTTGATACTGACGGACTAATGAAAATTCGAGATATGAGTGCCAATGATGTGCCCATACTTGAAAGTCAAAGAAAATATAAAATTTAAATATCAGTCAAATTAATCAGACTCCTGAAAAGTTATAAAACCATGAAAAATCTAAGGCAAACATTACCCAATAAATTTGTAGGTGTCATTAGAATATTTCTTGGTGTTATTTTTATGATGACAGGAGCAATGAAACTTACTTTAGCAGATTATGGGGCTGCCTGGTCAATTCAATTAATTGAAGCTGAAATTCCTTTTTATGCCTTCAATTATTGGTTTGTACCTGTTTTTGAGGTCATTCTGGGTATAGTATTATTTCTAGGATATTATTCCAGAATTGGAGCTTTAATGGTATTGCCAATAATGTTAGTGGCTATATATGTTCATTTAACAGTTAGCAATCCAGGGGCATTTCCTTCTCAACCCCAGGAGCCATACATGCCTATTGCTATAATTATACTGGCTTTTTTTGTTATGAAAAAAGGTGGAGGGAATTGGAGCATGGATATGAAGTCGCAGTTGTAAGTGACGTTCTCATTAACAGTTGCTAAGTACAAATGAACAATATCTGTCCCAATTACAAAGCCTGTAACAATAGAAAAAATGAAAAAATATGTTAGTGATATCGCATTTTCAAAAACCGTTAAAAAAGTTCAGAAAGAAAATGGTTCAAGGAATAGCTACGCGAAAATGGAGCAGGGTGTGGGCTGGCAAAACAGTGTTGATCAGCGGCTAGCAGAATTTATTGAACAACGTGATTCACTATATTTTGGAACTGCCAACGCTGAAGGCCAGCCCTACATTCAACACCGTGGAGGACCTAAAGGCTTTTTGAAAGTGCTGGATGATAAAACATTGGCCTTTGCTGACTATTCTGGAAATATGCAGTATATAACGATAGGAACCCTCAGAGAAAATAACAAGGCCTATATATTCCTAATGGATTACCCTAACAAAACAAGGATGAAAATATGGGGAACAGCAAAGGTTGTTGACAATGATCCGGACCTTTTGGAACGGCTACA
>JADFHN010000005.1 GCA_022567155.1 Bacteroidota bacterium | reverse complement strand
AAGAGAAAGATGCAATTTCAATTGATTCACCGGATGATGATTGGCTCATAGATCCCTCTAAACTTATTTTTGGATCATTTAAAGATGGCATTCCTTCATTGGATCTTCCGGAACTTGAGCTTTTTAACACTTCATTTAAAAATGATAATTATATAAAAGACGAAGAATTAGTAGTTGTTTACCATGACGGTGACGTAATCAGGGTATTTCCGCATAAAATATTAGACTGGCATGAAGTAATAAATGATGAATCCGGTTTAGGCAATACGGTGTTGTCCTATTGTCCGCTTACCGGAACGGCATCCTTGTGGAGTAGTCAGGTAGCCGGAGAAAATTTGAGCTTCGGAGTTTCAGGACTTCTATATAATAGTAATCTCATTCTTTATGACCGATTGACTGAGAGTAACTGGTCACAAATGCTACAGCAAGCTGTACATGGAGATCTTATCGAAACCATTCCTGAGGTCCTACCATATTTAGAAATGACCTGGGCAGCAGCCAGAAAACTGGATGACCAGCTTAAAGTGCTTTCAGAAAATACAGGATTTGGCAGAGATTATGACCAATATCCCTATGGGGATTACCGGACGAATAACGATTTTATAAGCTATCCGCTCAATTTTCGTGACGATCGTATTCCTAACAAGGAAAGGGTAATGGCAGTGATCATTAATGGCAGAGCCAAAGTTTACAGGTTCAGCCATTTTGAATAACGCATCCGTCATGCAGTTGCTGGCATCTTCGTGAGTGTCTTTTACAAAGCACCCACTACTTGAATTCATATTAAGAAGGCTATTCCTTCTCTATTCTCTGTCATAAAAGAGCCTTCCCGAATACGGGAAGGCTCTTTTCAATTAACCCTTATTTAAAAGGTTCTAATTACGATTTCCGTCTTCCCACTTGGATGAATTCGGGAACAGCCACAACTGACCGTTCAGATCGTCTGTACCACCAAATTGACGGTCGAGGGCTGTCTGCCAGTTAACTGCGTTGAGGTCACGCTCCGTATCAGGATACGCCTGCCGGATTGGAATGGTGGATGATTGAATTCCATTAGGAGAGGGCTGCAGAATTGGCCATCCGGTCCTTCTCCAGTTATTCCATCCTTCGTATCCCACTAGATACAAAGCGACCCACTTCTGGGTAGCAATCTGCTCCATTTCTCTACCGGTTGTCCAGACGACTTCTGAGTTGGTTATATAATCATCATAACCCCCAACTCCGTCACCAGCCGGACCATCAGTAACCCCATAAAATTCAATCGAGGATGCAATAGCATCGTAATACAACTGCATAGCGTTTTCTGAAGTCCAACCAAGTTGGGCAGCTTCGGCGCGACTAAAGAGTACCTGAGCCATTGAATAAATAGGATAAGCAAGATCCTGTGTTCTCATGTGAAAACTAAGCATTGACACATCCTGAATAGCAAGACCTCCAGCGTCACCTTCTAATAATCCATATGGCTGACCAGCATACAATGGCCAGTTAGGATCAGAGATCGAATTATCCGTAGGATTCCCGTACTTAGGCAATCTTGGATCCCTGACTACATCCATCATACCTGCTACCCCTGACCAGGGATTTGATTCGGTATTGATATTCATATAATCCACGATGGGATGTGACAGCGACCAGTCATCCCTGGTACGGAATGAAGAGAACCAGGGATTCTCATTGGAAGCATCAGCCAAAAACAAATAAACAATATCTGATGTAATCACTCCATCAGCCATAGCAGCATTAAACTCAGTCCGGCCCAGACCAGCATCAGCATCTGACAATCTCAAAGCAGCAATGAGGCGAATGGTGTTGGCAAACTGTACCCAACGATCCATATCCCCCTGGAACAAAATGTCTCCGGTAACCGGGTTGTCATTTTGATCTGCCAGAATCTCATTACGTGCTTCTTTCAGCGTCGCAAAGATCCCATTATATATTTCCTGCTGTGTATCATACTTAGGAGAAAGTATCTGCGGATCTGCAGCTGACTGCAATGCCTCAGAATAAGGAATGTCTCCCCACCTGTTGGTCATATAAAGGTAATAATATGACATCAGGATCTTGGCAACTCCAATCTGGTTTGCGTTTGACCCTGATTTTGCAGCAATATCTGCTGTTTCCGGATCAGTGTTGTAATCAATGATGAAATTCAGGTCAGCTAACGGACCGTTATAAATACCATTGAAAGAAAACTTGATCGCGTCATAATTATCATCACCCGTATATTGTGTATTTCCCACATATTGTACATAGTGCTGACCTGCTCGCGTCGTCCTGCCGGTCGGCGCTGTTGTAGAACTTATACTCCTCAATGCGCGCGTAAGCAATGCCGAAGTTTGAGGATTGGTCGTGTTATTGGGATCAATATTAATATCCTCGAAATCACTAGGATCACAAGATACTATTGCTACCGTAAGCAGTGCTATGAGTATCTTTTTATATAAATCTTTGATTATTTTCATTTTCATCATATTTTAAAATCCAATTCTAATATCAAATCCAATGCTACGTGTACCCGGCAGCTGTCCTGTTTCAACCCAGGCGCCATTCGTTCTGGCATCAACAACGTCACCACTCAACTGTGAAGGATCAAGTCCTTCAGCAGAAGTAGAGATCAACCATGGGTTGTTAGAAACAATTGCGAGATTCAGGCTTTTTACCGTATTACCCAGCATGGAAGAAGGGAATGAATATCCAAGTCTGATTTCTCTTACCTTCACGTAGCTGGCTTCATACAGCCATCTTTCGTGCAGAGCAAACTGAGACCACCAGTAATCATTGGCATCAAGATAAATATCGTTTGGAGTACCATCTTCCTTAACACCATCAAATTTTATTCCACCACCATCAGCAGGGTCATCCCTTTGAGGAAAACCCTTATCATTCAGGCCGGCAGTTTCCACACTTAGACCAGCAGCTGCGTTGAACATCTTGGTAATAGAGTGGAACAGTCCACCGGATTGCCAGTCAATCGTAAATGCAAGGTCAAAGTTTTTATAGCTAAATCTGTTAAAAATACCTCCAACAAAGTCTGGAAGAATACTTCCAAGAATCTGGTCATTAACTGTTTTAGCATGACCAGTAGCATCAACTATAATGTTACCATTGTCATCACGCTCGAAAGCCTGGCCAATGATAGTACCCCACTCTTCTCCAACTTTGGCATTGGCTGAAATATCACCCCAGCCACCGGTTGTCCCAGTTCCTAACCATCCGTTTGACAAACGTATGGTGGTAAGTCCCGGAACCAGTTCCTCAACTTGATTGCTGTAACTTGCAGCATTAAAACTTATATCCCAGTTAAAATTTGTATTTCTTACAGGATTACCTCCAATCGTAATTTCGTAACCTTTTGTAATAGTTAAACCCGCATTGATCCAGGCAGCTGAAACACCGCTTGTACTCGGTGTGGATACTTGAATGATCTCATCCTTGTTTTCAGACTTATAAATGGCAAAGTCCAAAAAGATCCTGTTCTGAAGGAATTTAAGCTCAACTCCGGCTTCAATCGATTCACTTAATGCAGGCCTCAGGTTAGCATTCGGTAACGTGTTAGGCAATGACATGGTAGGAGTGTTTCCATAAGGAGTGCCTACAATAAAGGTAGGATCCAACTGATATGGTTCTATATCAGATCCGACCTGTGCATAGCTTAAACGAAGCTTTCCAAACGACATTACATCCTGGTTACTTAAATGTTCAGAGAAAATCCATGTAGCTGCAACAGATGGATACGTATATGAGTTATTATCACTTGGCAGTGATGATGACCAGTCGGTTCTCACCGTAGCATCTAAATAAACGGTTTCTCTCCAACCTATAGAAGCCTGTGCAAACACACTGTTCACTTCTTTAAACTTCTTCTCATTACGAGTATCTGGACGGTCAAGAGAAGCTTTCAGGTTAAACAGATTAGGGACTGAAAGGCCACCTACTGTACTTTCATACCAGAAGTAACTTTCATTCTGCCTGTTGTTCATACCAACAAGTGCTGACAAAGACCAGTCCGCGCTGAAATGGGTCTTATAAGAAAGGATAAATTCGATGTTATCCTCTTTTTTAGATTGACTCCATGTGGTAAAGTTATCCGTATCAAGTGTACCGGAAGCCGTTTTACCTTCGAACCAACGATTCCTTGTACTCCGGGTATAATTACCTGAAAGAGTAAGATCCTCAATGATTTCCCAGGATATTCCGGCCTTGGCAGCAAGATCTTCTGATCTGCGCAGTTGCTTGTTTGCAAAAGCATACGTGTAAGGATTGTCCCAATATTGGGGAACCGGGTTTGTCGGGCCCTTCATGTTCCATGATGTGTACGTGCCATCAGCAAGCTGCCAGCTTTCCTTGAGCAGATCCATATCCAGCTGACGCTGCCACCACTGGTTGAAGTTCTGGCTAATACTACCCTGGTAGCCTTCAGTCAGGTTTCCATTCGTTTCCGTGCTGTTATAGTTAGCCAATGCAGTCAGTGTGAGCTTATCAGACAGGTCAATACTGGTAAGAATATTCAGGAAGTTCCTGTTTTGATCAGATCCGGGAATTACACCTGTTCTGGAACTATTGGTAAAGGTAGCCATCACATTGTAATCCTCGCCTCCTTTTCCAATAGAAATATTGTTGTTGACAAAAACACCGGTTTCAAAATAATCCCTTACATTGTCAGGATGGGCTTCCCATGGACGTGTCTTTCCATAACCCGGTAGTCCAGGTATCCATGCATCCCACTGCGCCACCTGCTGGCCATTCAGTGGTGCTCCCCAGCTTTCATCAGCTGCCATCGGATTAGGGTATAAAGCTCCGTCAAGTGATGCCAATCCGGGAGGGTGAACTGCCGGATCATATGTGAATACCCGGAAGTCCTGCGAATAACCCCCACCATATTCATTCTGGTATGGAGGCAGTGTTGCTACTCTTTCAAAGGTAGTTGTGTTGTTAAAGTCAATGGTCAACTGACCTTGAATTCCCTTTTTGGATGTAATAATGATCACACCATCACGGGCTCTGTTGCCATAAAGCGCAGCTGCACCCGCACCTTTCAGTACGTTGATAGAGGCCACGTTGTCCATGTTAATGCTACTCGCATCCGGAATTATAATACCGTCGAGCACATACAACGGAGGCACAGCGTTCAAACCTCTTACACCCCTGATACGAATAGACGAGGTACCGAACTTCGCACCGGATCCACCGATAACCTGAACCCCGGCTATTTTTCCGGCAAGTGCAGTATTTATATCAGTTTCCCGTGCTATGCGCAGGTCTTCCTGCTTAATTTCCTGTACCGCGTATCCCAGCGTCCTTTTCTCCCGGGGGATGTTAAGCGCTGTGACCACAACTTCACTTAATTGGGTAATATCAGCTTCAATGGCCAGATTAATGACCGTCTGATTCCCAATTGTCACTTCCTGTGTTTTTAATCCAATGAATGTAAACACAAGAATTCCACCTTCAGCAGGTACGTCCAGTTTAAACATCCCGTCGACGTCCGTTACCGTACCTATGTTGGTCCCTTTTATAATTACATTTACTCCTGGCAAGGATGCCCCGTCTTCCCTCGAAGTCACCTTACCAGAGATCGATCTGTCCTGCGCCCATGAGTTGCTCACGAGCAACGACAGAACTACTGCTAAGTAAAGAATCTTTCTCATAAAATTACGTTTTTAGGTTGATAATAGGTTTAAATAATAAATACGTATCCAAACAATTGTTTGGTAATCGCATATCAAACCTAAGTGGATTTATATAAAATTCCAAGCATTTTCAATACAAAATTACTACCGATTGAACTATTCCGGTATTTTATTTGCTTAACCCTATTTTTTCCCGGAACGAATGATTTATCATTTCAATTTATTGTTATCCGATTGCTACTGGCTGATTACCCCAACTTTGAATAAATACTGTTCTAATTACTGATTCTGCTATTTATTTTGCGGTCGCGTAAGAAAGCTGAAAAGAAGTACATAATTTTATTTTATTTCCCAGTCGGAATTTATTTTCAGACCTTTAATCCTGTTGTTGGTACCCTTTTCAGGGTGAGCGGTGTGACTACGTGCCCGTCGTTGCTTAGGGCTATCGCATGGCAGATGGGCCTGCCCGAATGGTTTTTCCATCGGACGTCATAGGCTTGTCGATAACGCGACCGGGCGGGTGCTATGCACTGAGAAAGGAGTAAGATAGATGAAAACTTCATCGCTCCGCTCTGATCTGAGGCCAATATAAATACATTCAACTTATAGAAAATGAGCTGTTCCGACAATCGTATATTATAGTAAACACAAGATGACAAATGGGTGTGTTTGTAACAGTTCATATGTAAATAATCAACCACAACCACCCATCACCACCCCTGCTGTCATCCCGACTTCGCCCGCCGTAGTTCGAAAAGAACGAAGGCGGATAGATTTATTACCTCTGTAATTTGTCAATTTAATGCGGGCTACGTCGGACAAGCCCGTCTTCATGATATTTCGGCGGCCAATTCCCGATGGCTAACTCCTAAAAACCTTTCGGATGAGGGATCTTTGCCTGCAGAAAAGGAAAAGCAGTTGACCTTCACTTCGGTAAAGATTTCTCATCGCTTAAAAGTGATTATTCACTGAAATGGGTGGATCAATAGGGGTGATATTATCACTTAAAAGCGATTCGAAATGACAGAAGAGAGAGTAGGCGCGGGGTTGGAGATGACTTATTATTACGAAAATTATTATTACTTGATAACCAATAACATACAACAATTGTTCATTAGTAGAACGGGTAAAATGTGGCTCTTATCTTAGCGGATACTCCTGGTATGATCTGGTAAAATAAATATGAAAAAGGGGATTATACGAATATTTATAGATATATACGAATATTTATGGATATATATGGACAAATAAAAGGCAATGTCAAAGGGAATGCTGAAACATATGAAACGAAGTCAGGAAGCATATTCAGGCACAATCGGATGCTTGCGCCAGTTGTTTTACCGGAAGCATTCAAGGCGAGAAAAAACCGATGGTTAAATTACCTTGAAATTAGTTGTACCAATACTGCAGATATCGAGGAGTTGCCAGGCCAGATCAGCTTTCTGCTATAACCAAAACAAATGAACGGTTATTACGGCCTTTTTTAAACCGGACCACACCGTCAGTCAAAGCAAACAACGTGTGATCTTTACCGAGGCCTACATTTACACCGGGGTGGTGTTTCGTACCTCTTTGCCGTACAATAATATTGCCGGCAATAACCTGCTGGCCACCGTAAATTTTTACACCAAGACGTTTACTATGCGATTCTCTTCCGTTTTTTGAACTCCCCGCTCCTTTTTTATGTGCCATGGTTTTATTTTTTACATATTTCTACTTCGAAATACTATTGATCAAAAGTTTCGTGAATTGCTGGCGATGGCCGTTTTTGACCTTATAGCCTTTTCTTCTTTTCTTCTTAAAAACAACAATTTTATTACCCTTTACATGCTCAAGCACCTTTGCAGAAACTTTCATTCCTTTAACAATGGGAGAGCCAACCTGAACTTTACCGTCGTTATCAACCAGCAAAACATGACTGAATTCTACATCAGCGCCTTCTTCTTCCTTCATTAAAGGAGCAAATATTTCCTGGTCTTTGACCACTTTATACTGTTTACCTGCTATATCAACTATGGCGTACATTGCTTTAAAAATTTAATTTGTACCCTTAAAAATCACCTGGACCCACCCACGTTGGATTTTCGGACTGCAAATATAAAGTCTTTTTAACTCAAATTCAAACAAGGGTATTAAACTTTAAGATCAGGGTTAATTATTAGGTCAGTCTTTCATCGCCATAATCCACGGCACCATATCTTTCATCATGGGAATTAAGCCGGTAGCGTGCATAGCACCTTCCAAAGAGATAAGTTCGAGGTTATTACCTGCGCCGTTTTCTTTCAGTTGCTGATATGTGGCAATGGTATTATCATAAGGTACGGTAATATCCGCTGTGCCATGATACATCCGCATGGGAGCTTCGGGCACCCAGTCGGTCAGGCTGTTTTCCATCAGCGCTTTTCTCAGTTCCGAGTATTCAGGATTTGTTTCAAATGTTTCCAGCATTGCCGGGTTCAGATAGTCGCTTACCACTTCAGTCAACTGCAGGTTGATCTCGCTGCCACCCAGCGTTCCATTGAACAACCCTGGGATTAACGTTGCGTAAGGTTCCTGGAAAAAAGCGGTGAGCGGTTTATTCCAGCTGAAGGTGTTTTTGTAAGCCTGAAAAACATAAGCAAGGTAAAAAGGCTCGTGATAGGTATCAAGAGAGAAAAAATAGTCTTTCATATGAATGAGATCATACCCTCCGGCAGCCGGGGCAGAGGCCGTTACGGTGAGCCCTTCTTCAGGATGTTCCTGAATGAATTTATGCGTTGCCATGGTTACATATCCTCCTTCAGAATATCCAGTCAGAAACAATTTATTGTTCCATGTCCATGCACTGTCTGCCATTAATTCAACGGCCGCTTTAATCATATCCACTACCGGGCGCGCTTCCCATTCTTCGATATAATACGGATGGAAAATATCTTCCGATTCACCAAAACCAAGAAAATCCGGTATTAGCGTAATCATACCGGTGGTAGCCATTGCCGAGAATAACAGGTAGTCGTTTACATTTCGGCTAGGGGCATCCGACTTTCTGATTATCGTGCCATGCTGCATGCTTATAACAGGAAGCGCCCCCTGAAAATCTACAGGGATGCCTACAATACCCGAAGCTTCTACTTTCCGGCCGTTGAATGAAGTCCGGTACACCATCCTGTATATTTTGGCATCGTATTGTACGTGATCGGCAAGTTCATTTAACCCGATTAAGTTTGCACCAAATATAATTTGCCCTGAGGTTGCTGATCCCGCCGGCTCCAGGCTAACCAGCCACGTATGCTGAGGCACCGGGTCTTCGCTGCTGTTGCAGGATACGAAAAAAAGTGTGGCAACTGCCAAAGCTATTGAAATAAATAATGATCTATTCCTGGCTTCTCGCATAACTCTTCGTTCAAAACATGGGTATTCTTCGCTGAAGGATCCCGGTTACCCGTTCAAGCAGAGCAGCCGGCTTCAATGTCCGCCAGTTTGCTATTTCAAGATCGCCACTATAAATCAGGAAATTGTCCACATTATATACTTTCCACTCATCAGTGACAAATTTCGGAAAGTTGATGGCAACAATCCACCCTTCTTCCATATCTTCAAACCATTCTTCATAATAACAGTCATCCGATCCGTGAAAATTCATCACATTTTCGCCTATCAAAATGTACTTATTAATTCCCTGAAGGGTCAGATAGTCGATGATATTTCTTTTCAGATGCATGATGTCATTATTGATCGCATCATTCCATTCGCCAATAAATTCAATAACTGCGAATCCTTTTTCATAATCTGCAAACAATATTTTGATGTAAAGCGTTTCAGAGCCCATAAAATCCCACTCCGGATCGATGTAATAGCCATAAATTTCCTCCGAATATTGATCATATTTATACTCTTTACCATGATATGGCGATCGCTCATCCAGACTGGAATTATAGTACTTAATCCATGCGTAGTATGGCTCAATCAGATGCATCTCTTCGAATTGAATCTATAACCTTTCTTACTGACCCGTGCTTATCCAGCAACTTTTCCGCTTCTGCCCTGTCGATAGAGAGTTCTTCCATCAGCATTCTTGTACCTCGATCCACAAGTTTATAGTTGGACAGCTGCATATCCACCATTTTATTGTCGCGTACCTTGCCTAACTGAATCATAACTGTTGTTGATATCATATTCAGTACCAGTTTTTGTGCCGTACCCGCCTTCATACGTGTGCTACCGGTAACAAATTCAGGTCCAACAATCACTTCTACCGGGAATGTAACATTTTCGGCAAGCTTTGAGTAGCGATTGCACGTTATACATCCGGTGATTAACCCGTGGTCTTTTGCGTTCTTTACCGCACCGATAACGTATGGCGTGCTTCCGGAGGCGGCAATACCAATTACTACGTCTTTATGATTAATCTGGTATTCCTGCAGGTCCTTCCAGCCTTGTTCTTCGTCATCTTCTGCAAACTCAACGGCCTTACGGATGGCTGTATCTCCGCCGGCAATTATTCCGATCACAAGGCCATGCTCAACCCCAAATGTAGGCGGACACTCCGAAGCATCCACTATTCCTAACCGGCCGCTCGTACCTGACCCGATATAAAAAAGCCTTCCACCCTTTTTTATTTGCCTGACAATCTCCTGTACCAGCGCTTCAATCTGGGGCATGGCACGCTGCACGGCTTTAGGCACCGTTCTATCCTCGTGGTTGATATTAATCAACAATTCGCGGACAGACATATTTTCAAGATGTCTGTAATTGGATGCGGACTCTGTGGTTTTTTGATTTCCGATAATATTAACGCTTAATAATGTTTTCTATCCGATGCGAAATTTCGAAGCTACGCATTGCTGTTAATCCCGAGTTGAAAATAATTAGCTTCATTTTAAGAGACAATTTATTGCAAATTTACGAGTGCAGATGAAAACCTGTCAGGCTTTCAATCGGATTTTTTAAAATATTCCCGATATATAGCCCGCTTTCAGCAACCACTTCTCTCAAAATATCGCTGAATGAATATGCGATCCCACCTACAAAATGGATTTTCATTTGATTGAACCTTTCATACTTTTTTATAATTTTTTCCACAAAAGCTGAAAAACTGTTGTAAACTAACCGGTGCATATACGGATCATTCCTGTTTTCATGAATAAACAAAGCAAACCCTGCCAAATACCTTGCAGGGGTGTTTTCTTTATAAATTTTTTCAAGAATAATCATCTTGCTCATTCCGGGTTCGCTACACAATTTCCCGGCAAGTTCCTCAGGCATTTCATTACGCAGGTAACTTGTCAGGAGCTTTTTGCCCAGATAGGTTCCGCTACCTTCATCCCCCAGTATGTACCCCAATGGAGGTATGGAATGCACTATTTTTTCGCCGTCGAAGTAGCATGAATTGGATCCGGTTCCGAGAATACATGCTATTCCTTCCTGCCTGCTGCACAGTGCCCTTGCCGCGCCAAGCAAATCAGAACTTACTTCAATAGCAGCATTTGGAAAAGACGCCCTGAGTGCTTCCGACACCTCAAGGCAACTGTTTTCCGAGGCACATCCCGCCCCGTAAAAATGAATCTGATTGACCTTACTGCCTTTTAACTGAGGTAAAAGATCTTCCCTGATTAAATTTTTTATTTCCTCAAATTTTTTATGAAATGGATTTAAACCTATAGTCCGGACGGTGATCGCCATACCATCCTTACCGATTAAGCGCCAGTCGGTTTTTGTCGATCCGCTGTCAGCAACAAGTATCATGGGGATTGAAAATTTATTTTCAATCTGTTAGTTACCTATTATCTCAAATTTATCAAATATATTTTTAGTATTAGGCGCATCATTCAGTTCATCTGTTAAATCCTGTGCTGCCCAATGTTCATAATGTTCTACTTTCATCCAGAGTTAGGATTTGGAAACATCATAGATTATACGATTCTACACAATCCGTACATTGATCATTTCAACTCCGTTCGGCAATGCCAGTTGGAATTTGGTATGTGTTTTCACATTCCGGAGGTAAGGTAGTTATAATCCTTAACGATTGTGTACAAAAACTTAACCGGAGGCATGTCTGATTTCACATCAAGTATTTCTTTCGCTTTTTTTTGGGCGGCTAGTATCGGCGTCTTGTTTGCAGTTTTCCTGTAGGTATCCAGAGTTTCCAGGATTATAGCAATATCTTTATCATTTAACGAGGTTACATTATAAAATACCGGTTTATAGCTTTCAATTTCTTTTTTAATCAATTCATGCCTACGGACCTTTGCCATTTTCCGGAGTTTAACTACCGCAGTACCGGCAGCAATATCTCCCAACCTTTGCCCTTTTCCGTTTATCATAATTACTATTGCAGCAATGGCACCTGAAAACATAGCAATATCCAGTACCCGGAAAAGCCATCTTATAATGTAAAGCCCTACAGTAGGCGGCGCACCGTCAAGTCGTACAACTTTCAGTTCCAACACCATTTTGCCCAGGCTTTGGCCGTTATAAAAAATCTCGAAGAGCAGGTGGTAAAGAAGTAACGGTATTGCTATAATTATAATGATCGCCGTCGTGGGATTGATCCCGGTAGCTTCAATCAGCGAGAGTATTCCCAAATATGCCAGGATCCTGATAATCGCATCAATCAAAAAAGCGATAATCCGGTCGCCTACACTTGCGGCTTCATATCTGATATTTACATTTTGTGCCGTCCGTATGCTTATACTTTGCATGTAACACTAAATTTGATTTACTTTCAGCCTCGTTTCACTCGTCATTACTTCAATAACCATAAACCGGATAAATTTATTTATAAAAATAACAGTTTCAACACTATTTATCCTGGCGGTATCCAGCTGCAAATAGGATGAATAACCAATAATACTAAAAAGATATAAGTGCTATGTCAGATAATAAGATAAAAACGTATACAACTGTAATTGCCGGCAAGATTGTGATTTCGATTACATAAGTGCGAAAAAAAGATTGCACTTAAAAATGACATACATTCAGTTTTACCTTTAAAAAATCATTCTGAATTCAGTTCATGCGCGAGGCTGCATTTATAAAACAAAATCATTCTAAATGGGAAGACTTCGAGAAGATACTTTCTCAAAAATCACCCGATCCCGACAAACTCGCCGAGCTGTTTATTCAGATCACTGACGACCTGGCATTTTCCCAGACACAGTATCCGAAAAGTAAAACAACATTGTATCTGAATAGTCTCGCTTCGCAGGTTCATCAAAATGTGTATAAAACAAAAAAAGAGGAGAAAAGTAGGTTCGTCCGGTTCTGGATGGAGGAATTGCCCCTGGTCACAAAAGACTGCCATAAACCAATGCTTTATAGCCTTATTATTTTTTCTACTGCTATGCTGATCGGGGCACTATCGGCAGCAAATGATGACACTTTTATAAGGTTGATTTTGGGAGATCATTACATAAACATGACACTTGAAAACATTAGTAATGATGATCCCATGGCTGTATATAAGCAAATAGATGAATCTTCCATGTTTCTGGGAATCACACTGAACAATATCCGGGTTTCTTTCCTGGCTTTTGTCCTGGGTGTATTCGCACCATTGGGTACACCGTTGCTTTTGTTCCATAATGGTATTATGCTGGGCGCTTTTCAGTATTTTTTCTATCAGAAAGGGCTGTTTCTTACTTCATTTCTTACCATCTGGATACATGGTACACTCGAAATATCTGCCATCGTAATTGCTGGGGGCGCTGGTTTAGTAATCAGCAACAGCATTCTTTTCCCGGGGAGCTATACCAGACTGGAGTCGTTTAAAAGAGGTACTAAAAATGGCATGAAACTGGTTGTGGGTCTTGTTCCGGTATTCATTACAGCCGGTTTGCTCGAATCGTTTGTTACCCGGCATACCGAACTTTCCATATTCATAAAAACAGGCATTATTCTTTTGTCAGCCATTTTTATTATTTACTACTTCATCATTTATCCTTATATTGTTATTAATCGTGTTGGAAAGAAAAGATATTGAATTCAGAAAACCCCGGGATTTCGGCGAGAAATTTAATGCAACTTTTGAGTTCCTGAGGTTGGAATTTAAACCTTTATTCAAAGGCATTTTATACGTTGCCGGTCCTTTTATTGCCATTGCAGGTATATTAGGCGCCTATTACCAAAAATACAGTCTTTCATTGCTCGATTTCACTTCCGATAACCCGGTCGAGTTCTTCACCCGCGATCTGGGTATTTCAGCAGCAGGACTATTTATATCCTCCGTATTGGCATACATTCTCACCTTTGCAGTCGTGAGTGAATATGTAAAGATATATATGGATACGGGCAACAAATCCGTTGATATCAACCCGCTCCGAAGGGCAGTTCGTAAAAACTTGCTCCATTATTTTGGCTCTGCATTCGGCTACTTCATCCTCATTGTTTTGGTTTTTTTCGTTACCGGAACTTTATTAGTTGGTATTGTTACGCTGGATATTTTGTTGCTCAATATTTTTGTTTTCCTTGGCTTTTTCTTATTGATTTTTCTAATTACAATTCTGTTTTACATTACATTTATTTCGTACAACCTGGAAAATCCTGATTTTCTTGGCGCCGGTCTGCGCTCCCTCCGTCTGCTCAAAGGAAATTGGATGAGTACCCTGGGGCTACTTATTGTGGCGTGGATATTTGTTACAATAGCAAACATTATTTTTACCCTTCCAAATGCTATTCTCACCATGGTTGGTATATTTCATCGTATTGATGATAATGATGCCGTTCAACTTAGTTTTTTCGAAGAACTTGCCTATGGGTTCACCTCTTTTATAGCATCTGCTGGTGGGTATTTTCTCACAGTAATTTTAATGCTGATACTTATCTTCCAATATTTTAATCTGGTGGAGAAACTGGATGCTACCGGACTCATTCAGCGAATAGAAGAAATGGGGACGAAAAGCAATGAAGGAGATGATGAAGATTTTTAAATTTCTTGCTTTTACTATTATAATACAGACTGGAGTGACGATTGCATTACCCATTCACCACCACTTAGACTCATTTGCCGATATCGAAATATTATATAGAAAGGCCCAGATCGATACGGTCCGGTACAACTACCGCGAGCTTGATCAGAATCAACTTGAGAACTTCCGTTCAGATTCCGTTTTCAACTATCGAATTAACACAAAAAAAGGTACTACATTATGGGAAAGGATTTTAATTTGGCTAGCTGATTTTATCCAGAAACTCTTTTACGCAAGCGGCCGATCCTCAGCCGGTAAGTTTATTATCTATAGTTTGATCGCCGGGGCATTGATTTTTTCTGTACTTAAACTCATTAACATCAGACCTTCCAGTCTAATCAGTAAACCTCTATCGAAAAACCTGTCATTTAAAATAGCATCTGAAAATATCCATGAAATACCATTCGAATCACAAATAGAAGATGCCATTGAAAATAAGAACTATAAACTGGCAATCCGGTTATATTACCTGTTTGCCTTAAAAAAACTTACAGATTCTGGCTCAATTGAGTGGGCTCCCGGAAAATCCAATCATGATTACTATTATGAGCTGAAACGTAAGGCTGCCAAAGAACATTTCAGTTCGCTCAGCCGACTTTTTGAATATGCCTGGTATGGAGGATTTAAAATTGAAAAGCCTCTGTCAGATAATTCAAGGAAATACTTTAAACTGCTTCTTTCCGATCTAAAAATTTAATATGAAAATAAATAAATATTTTATCATACCACTGATTTTACTGGCTATGTTGGTACTGATGGAGTTGTTCTTTCCAAAGCCGGTATCCTGGGAAGTCACTCTTTCAAGTGATGATAAAATTCCTTACGGTACTTACATACTTAAAAAAACGATTTCTCCGGTTTTTATTGAAAATCAATTGGAGTTGTCTCGAAAATCATTTTATGAAATGCAGGATTCTTCGGATGTACAACCATCAAACTACCTCGTAATAGCCGAAACCTTTCAACCGGGAAAGCACGATATTGATGCAATGCTGAAAAAAATCGAAGAAGGCAGCCACGTATTGATTTCTTCATATCTGTTCGGCAAAACCATTTACGACTCGCTCGGCATCAAAACTAAAGATGTGATTCTGGATAAATTAAAAAATACAGGTAATCCGCTAGAATTTGACAGTACGTATATACAGAAATTGTTCCCGGATAAAACGGCCGTTTATTATTACAAATACGAAGATCTTCCAGTCAGTTTTTCAATGGACTCTGCAAGCGGATGGGAAGTACACGCCTGGAATGAAAACGATGAACCAGTACTTATTTCCATGTCATTTGGCGAGGGTAGGCTTATCTTGAATTCCACACCTTTGATTTTCACTAATATCTATCTACTAAAACAGTCGAATCATAAAGTTGCTTCCATGGCATTGTCGCTTTTGCCTGAGTTACCGCTTCACTGGAGTGAGTTTTATTCGCGTGGCAGAGGAGAACCTCAAACACCGCTGCGTTACATCCTGTCAACATTGCCGTTAAAGTGGGCGTATTATGTGCTTATCTTCAGTGTGCTTTTTTTCATTTTGTTTGAGGCAAAAAGAAAACAACGCCCGATTCGGGTACTGACTCCTCCCCGGAACGATTCGCTTGATTTTATTAAAACAATAGGTAATCTGTATTTTGAAAAAGGGGACCATAAAAATATGGCAACAAAAAAAATTACTTATCTGCTCGAATATATACGAACACACCACCACCTCCCGACAAACCGATACAATACGGAATTCTTTATACAATTGAGCAATAAATCCGGCAAGCCACTGGTCAACATTGAGGCGTTGTTTACGATGATTGAAATTCTGAATAAAAAAGAAAAGATAGTTGGTGATGAGCTTTTGATATTGAACAGAAAAATAGAAGCATTGCTTGATTAAACTTTTTATCCGATAATGATGGAGAACGAGAACTTATTTGAAAACAGAGTTGATCTTACCAGACTTCAGGAAGGCGTTACAAGGTTGAAAGCTGCAATTGGCGAAATTATTATCGGGCAGGAGAAAGCTGTTGACTTGATTATTTCGGCCATTCTTGCTAACGGACATATCCTCATTGAAGGGGTGCCGGGGGTTGCCAAAACGCTGATCTCAAAACTCGTGGCGCAAACGATCGATGCGGACTTCTCGAGGATCCAGTTTACACCCGACCTGATGCCCTCGGACATACTAGGAACATCGGTTTTCAACATGAAGGAGTCTTCCTTTAAATTTAACAAAGGACCTATTTTCGCCCAGCTGATTCTGATCGACGAAATCAACCGTGCCCCTGCAAAAACGCAAGCAGCCCTGTTAGAAGTTATGGAAGAACGGCAGATCACCATTGACGGCCATTCGTATAAAATGAAAGAACCTTTTATTGTAATTGCCACGCAAAATCCAATCGAGCAGGAAGGAACATATCGGCTGCCTGAAGCTCAACTTGACCGGTTTCTATTTAAAATCAACATGGGTTACCCTGATCTGGAGGAAGAGATTTTGATTCTTTCCGGACACGACAAGCGTGGTTATGCCACCCCGGCGAATAGCATTTCAAAAATTATTTCGCAGAATGAAATTCTCGAATACCGTTCACAGGTACAATCCATTCATATCGAAAAACCGTTGCTTGAGTACATTGCCAGTATTATCCGCGAAACCAGGCAAAACAATGCAATCTATCTTGGAGGTTCCCCACGTGCTTCAGTCAACCTTATGAATGCATCAAAAGCTTTTGCTGCCATTCAGGGCCGCGACTTTGTAACTCCCGACGATATTATTTTCATGGTTGTTCCGGTGTTGCGTCACCGGATTATACTCACTCCTGAAAAGGAAATGGAGGGCGGAACCCCTGACGAAGTTTTAGAACACATAGTTGAGAAGATCGAAATACCCCGGTAAGTGAATCCATTCAGAGATCTTTATTTAAATAACAAGCTATTCCAGGCACTTGGAATTGTACTTTTACTGTTACTGTTGGGCTATACCTTCCGCATAGCATTTATTATTGGCCAGATCAGCCTGTATGTAGTAATCGGAATCCTTGCAATGGATATTGCTGCTATTTTTCGGTCAAAAAAACCGGTTCACTGCGTCCGGTTTGTGCCAGTAAAGCTGTCGAATGGTGATCCGAACGAAATAAGAATTTATCTTGAAAACCGGTATCCATTTCGCATTCGCCTGAAGGTTATCGACGAATTGCCCTACCAATTTCAAAAACGCGATACGGTATTCATACTTGAAATAAATCCGGGTAAAAATAAAATTTTAACCTATTCCCTCCGGCCTGTAAAACGTGGCGAATATCATTTTGGAGCCGTAAATGTATATGTTTCCTCACCTTTGGGATTTATCAGCCGCAGGTTCCGCTTTATGGAGGATGTAATAGTGCCTGTTTATCCCTCCTTCCTGCAGATCAACAAGTACGAAATAATGGCTATTTCCAAAAGGCTTTCTGAATTAGGATTAAAAAAAATGCGGAAACTTGGACATCATCTTGAATTTGAACAAATTAAGGAATATGTGCAGGGTGATGACCACCGTACCATCAACTGGAAAGCAACGGCTCGTAAAGGAGATTTAATGGTAAACACTTACCAGGATGAACGCTCCCAGCAGGTTTACTGTCTTATCGACAAAGGCCGAACCATGCGTCTTCCATTTGAGGGAATGACCTTGTTGGATTATGCCATCAATGCCAGCCTGGTACTGTCAAATATCGCTATTAAAAAAGACGACAAGGCAGGTATTATCACTTTTCATCAGAAAATCAGCAACATTCTGCCCGCCAGCAAAAGAAAGCATCAGATGTCGATGATCCTCAAAACACTGTATAATCAGAAAACGGCATTCAAGGAGTCTGATTTTTCAAGGCTTTTTACAACCATTAAATCAAAAATTAACCATCGGAGTCTTCTCTTGCTATTTACGAATTTTGAAACCTTGTCAGGTATGAAAAGGCAGCTGAATTATCTGCGGAAACTGGCAACCTCACATGTACTTGTAGTTATATTTTTTGAAAATACCACGCTGCAGGAAATGATTGAAACACCTGCAAAAAATCTTCGAAGCGTATATCACAAAACTATCGCGGAAAAGTATATGTACGAAAAGAAAATGATCGCCAAAACACTCAATAACTATGGAATATATACCATTCTCACCACACCGCAAAATCTCAATGTGGCTACCATCAATAAATACCTGGAATTTAAATCACGGGGAGTTATTTAGCTGATAGCGTAAATTCAAGTACAATATTTTTAATTCATAATACTCAGCTGATTCATAGCTTCATCCCGGAGTCTAGGTGGATACCAGACCAGTTGTTATAAATTTTATTAGTAGGCAAATACTTGCAATAAAAAATAATCACTTCCGTTTTCTTATTGATGAGATTCCTCAGCCTGATAATTATAGTAATATTCTTTTCTTCCAATAGCTCAAATGGTCAGGAATTAAAGCGAAATACCATCTATTTAGAAGCAGGCGGGGCAACCTTTTTCTATTCAATAAACTACGATAGATTACTGAAAAAGAACAATAACAGAAATCTGGCAGCAAGAGTTGGAGTCATGTACCTGAATCTTTTCAATGACAATCAAAGAGTTTTTCAGGGAATTGCAGTTGGTTTTTTGTACATAGAAAGAATGAATAAAAATTTTATTGAATTTGGCGTTTCCACATCCGCAATTAGCGATTCTTACTATCCTGATTTTCATGATTCTTATGGAAATAGTGGAATTTCTACAGATAAGGTAAATGATTTAATTTTGATGGAAAGCTTAAGAATTGGTATTCGTCATCAACCATCACATAGTAAAATTTTTTGGAATGCTTTGTTTCAGTTATCTGTTTTAATTGTTGGCGAATATGATGATTTTACCTGGCCCTTTGAGGTTGCTACTATGCCCCTGGTAAGTTTAGGCGCCGGCTATTCATTTTGAAAATTTTTTACTTGTGAATGCAAACCCGGAACCCGGTTGTGGCCGGGATTCGTTCAAAAAACAAGTAATATCAATTGAACAGTATTTCTTGATTTAACATACGATTTTTAGTATTCTGCATCTTCATATTTTAATTTGCAGATAATGGGTAGTAAAATTATTTCAGGTATCCTTTTAATGTTCGTTTCCTTTATTGGGTATACTCTTTCTCTTCCGGATTATTATCCCCGAAACTGGAATGTGGACATTAAACATTACTATTTCTCATTGAAGCTTTCAGATACATCTGACATAATCTTCGGTAATGCCGCTATACGTGTTTTTTTTAGTGAAAAAACAGATAGTCTTGTTCTCGACCTTGTCAGTTTGAATGAAGAAGGAGTGGGGATGCAGGTAGAAAATGTGCTGCTCGATGAGGAAGAAGTTCCCTATTCGCACCGCAATGATCAACTAATTATTACTCCTGCAACCCCATTTAATAATGGTGCTGAAATAACCATCGTTATTTTGTATTCCGGTATACCTGCAGACGGGCTCATCATTTCGAATAATAAATTCGGGGAACGAACTTTTTTTGGAGATAACTGGCCTGACAGGGCGCATCACTGGCTGCCTACGGTAGATCATCCTTCGGATAAAGCGGGTGTGGACTTCATTGTAACTGCCCCCGAAAAGTATCAGGTAGTGGGCAATGGTACCCTGATTGAAGAATCAAATAGGAAGGATGGCATGAAACTTACACACTGGCACGAGCCTGTGGATATAAGTACAAAAGTGATGGTGATCGGCGTATCGCGCTTTGCTGTAAAACTTAGTGGAATGGTCAGGGATATACCTGTTCAGGCTTGGGTGTATCCACAAAACCGGGTGGATGGATTTAATGATTATGCCCCTGCAGTAATGATTTTGAACTTTTATGATACACTGATAGGTGCATATTCCTATAAGAAGCTTGCCAATGTGCAGTCAAAAACACGATACGGAGGTATGGAGAATGCTTCGAATATATTTTATTATGAAAACTCGGTTACAGGTCAGGGAACCGTTGATGAATTGATCGCCCACGAAGTAGCCCATCAGTGGTTTGGAAATTCAGCAACTGAAAAAGACTGGCATCACATCTGGCTAAGTGAAGGATTTGCCACCTATTTTACAAAACTGTATGTTGAAAATTTTAAGGGGAAACAAGCTTTCCAACTGCAGATGATAAAAGATCGCGAAGGGGTTATCAGCTATTATGACAAAAACCCAGTTCCGGTAGTAAATACAGAAATCAAAGAATATACAAGATTGCTTAATACTAACTCTTATCAAAAGGGAAGCTGGGTGCTGCATATGCTACGCTATAAGGTGGGATATGCAAATTTTATCAATGGCATCCGCTATTATTACACTAGCTGTAAAAACAGCAATGCGCTGACCGAAGATTTCAAAAATGCCATTGAAGAAGTGTCGGGCATGGAACTTGATTCGTTTTTTAACCAATGGATCTTTAATGCGGGACATCCGGAATTGAACATTACCTGGCACTATGAAACGAAACACAATGAGTTGATTATCAATGTTTTACAAATGCAGGAATTTATATTTGAGTTTCCGCTTGATATCGGAATAAACGGCGAAATTTATACGACAAGGATATCCAAACGTGACCAACGCTTTACGTTTTCGCAATCTAAAGAACCTTACGAGCTGATACTTGATCCTGATACCAAACTCCTTTTTGAAGCCTTTATCGAAAAAAAGTAAATCATATACGATGAAACATTTACTTACTTTTTACTTTCTGTTTATTTTTCTTTCAGGTTATGGGCAAACGCTACGACCACGCGAAGCCGGCATAATCATTGGTGTATTGCCGGCAGGAAAAATGAATGCCATCACCGATGTGGATGGTGTGCGGGTTGGTCATGTTACACGTATTGACGGCTCGGACATCCGGACGGGGGTCACTGCCGTTATCCCGCACTCTGATAATGTTTTCAAACACAAAGTACCTGCTGCCATCTATATAGGTAACGGCTTTGGTAAACTGGCCGGCTACAGCCAGGTAGAGGAGCTCGGATTAATTGAAACACCGATCATTCTTACCAACACGCTCAGTGTAGCGGAGGCATCCAATGCCCTTATAACCTACACGCTTGAACAACCGGCGAACAAAGATGTCCGATCCGTTAATCCGGTAGTAGGCGAAACCAATGACGGGTACCTAAATGATATACGGGGCAGACACATTACCGAACAGGATGTATTGAAAGCCATTGAAACCGCCTCTGCCGGCATCATACCGGAAGGAAACATTGGCGCGGGAACGGGAACAGTTTGTTTTGGATTCAAAGGAGGTATTGGCACGGCATCACGAAAGCTGCCCGAATCGTTGGGAGGCTACACGGTTGGTGTACTCGTTCAGACCAACTTTGGTGGGGTACTTGTGATCAATGGTGCACCGGTGGGTGTGGAACTTAGCAAATATGCTTTCAAAAACATGATTGAATCTGTTGACGGATCCTGCATGATCGTAGTGGCTACAGATGCACCCATAACTTCCCGGAACCTGAAACGACTGGCAAAAAGGACGCTGTTAGGTATGGGAAAGACTGGTGGTATCGCCTCAAACGGAAGCGGTGATTATGTAATTGCATTTTCAACACATGAATCGTTACGTGAAAGCTACCAATCTGAATCGAATATGACCGGAGATCGTGAATTGAGGAACGACCAAATGTCACCTCTGTTTATGGCGGCTATTGAAGCTACTGAAGAAGCTATTATCAACAGCCTGTTTGCTGCCGAAACCATGCGAGGCTTTCAGGGCCGGGTTATAGAAGAATTACCTGTTCAGAAAGTATTGGATATCCTTAAAAAATACAACCGGATCAATGATTAACAGGAATCAGGTCATCCGGCATGCAAACCACATCCTTTTACATCTCATTGGCTATAAAATCTCGTAATAGAAGAAAATCAGCCAGGCAAGGACAAACAGCGGGATAAGTATCGGGATAGAAAACCTGATGATATAGCCGAAAAATGACGGCATTTTGATCCCGATCTGTTCGGCTATGGATTTTACCATAAAATTAGGGCCGTTTCCGATATAAGTCATGGCGCCAAAAAATACAGCCGCCACGGAAATAGCCTTCAGACTCATTATCGAGTTCTCATACACGCCTCCCTGTGCAAAATCGGTTACATTATTAAATATTCCGATATCGGCCCCTTTTGAAGCCATAGCTGCCGTAAGAAAATTGATATAGGTAGGTGCATTATCAAGTAATCCGGATAATATTCCGGTTCCCCAGTAAAGGGTGTTATGATTGATAAGTTTCATGCCTTCCGGACTGGCAGCATAGTTGCTGACAAGCTCCAGCGCAGGCATCATCGTTCCGAAAATTCCGAGGAAAATAAAAGCCACTTCCCTTATCGGTTCAAAATTGAACTCATTTCCGATAATGGCATCTTTATTTGCATACCGGTACGACAAATAGGCAACGGTGAGCATGATCAGTTCACGCACGAAAGAAAACTTAACGCCATCGTAATGAATGGCGGGGACCCATTCAAAAACGTTCGGGTCGAGAAAA
Organism: Bacteroidota bacterium; assembly: GCA_022567155.1. Classification (GTDB taxonomy): domain Bacteria; phylum Bacteroidota; class Bacteroidia; order Cytophagales; family Cyclobacteriaceae; genus SZUA-230. The sequence continues at coordinate 62,932 of JADFHN010000005.1, read as the reverse complement.
ACGGCCATAATAATGATAGCCAGCCATATGAAATTTCTGTTTCCGATCATGGAAATCTTATTCGTGTATTCTTCAGTCTCATCGTCAAGGCTGTAATCTGATTTATTCCTCCGGTCGATAAAATAAAATACAACAAGAAGAAAGATAACGGCGAATATCCACGGAATCAGGTTGTGTGTAAGTGTCCAAAAGAACGGAACACCTTTGAGAAAGCCCAGAAATAACGGAGGGTCACCGATGGGAGTTAGCGATCCACCAATGTTGCTAACAATGAATATAAAAAATATTATATGATATGCTTTTATACGTGTTTTATTCAGCCTGATAAATGGCCTGATGAGTAACATTGATGCGCCTGTGGTACCAATCAGGTTTGCGATCACTGCGCCAATTAACAACAACAAGACATTTGCACCCGCGGTTGCTTTTTTATCTACCTGTATCATTATGCCTCCGGAAGCAATATAAAGTGAGGCCAGCAACGAAATAAATTGAAAATATTCAAAAAAGCTATGTACCGGGGCATGTACGTTGTGAAGTAACAATAAGTAGTAAACTACAACCAGCAGGGTCAGAATTACCGCAATCTTCGGATAATGCTTATGCCAGAAATGTTCATAAAACAACGGTCCGGTAGCAATCATTAGAAGCAGAAGCACAAATGGAAATACAGTCCACCCGGCAGCTTGTGCATGTTCTGAATCTTCATTATGGCTTGCATCAGGGGCATCCTGCACCGGTCCGGCAACATTCGGATTGGTGTCCATATTTTCAATAGCAGAATGACCTGAAACACCTGATTGATTTGTGTCATCGGCTCCAAACAGTGGGACTACTCCGGCTAAAAAAAATACCGATAAGACGAATACAGTGGTAAAAACTTTCCTCACAAATAAATTTTATCCCCTTAAACTAACTTAAACAAGTAAATGACGCAAAAAAATACCGGATATTCTTTACCTCAGGCAGGCAATAGATTGAAAAAGTTAAAAGGAAAACTTAAATGAGCCGGCAATCCGGCCTGAACTGGTGTCACGTTGCGCCCCCGTAACACTTTTCAGACAATTGATCTGGTTATGGGATCGCAGCAGGCCCATCAGTGCAAAAATGAGCGCTTCCTTATATTCAACAAGGTTTTTTTCAGGTACAAACAGTTCAATATTCGCAGCACACCTCTTTTGTGTTTCATCGATCAGGTATCCATTGTATGCACCGCCGCCGGTTACTAACACCCTGCACTTCCTACCGGTGAATTCCTGTTTGGTTATAGTATTAAAAACATTTGCGATCACCTCAGCAATGTGCACGGCATAGGTATGCATTACATTTTCTGTGTGTTCCTGATATGCTGCAAGTAATGGGAGCACTTCTTCCTCCACCCACTCTCTGCCTATTGATTTGGGATACGGCATTTTATAAAAGTCAATGGCTACGAGTACTGCTTTAAGCCGGGGTACCAGCTTTCCCGAAGCGGCTATCCGTCCATTTTCGTCGTAAGCTTTCCCTATTTGCGAAGCCAGGTAATTGAAGACAATGTTAAATGCACATATATCAAATGCCTTTCGCACGCCTTTTTCATTAAACGATACATTGGCAATTCCACCTAGATTCATGCAAAACTCATAATCATTAAAAAGTATCTGATCACCAACAGGCACCAACGGGGCGCCCTGACCTCCCAGTTTAACATCAAGTGTTCTGAAATCATATACCACGGGTAAGCCTGCTATCTCATGAATAATATTACCATTCCCAATTTGCAGGGTTAGCCCTTCTGCCGGTTTATGAAATATAGTATGCCCATGCGAAGCAATAAGGTCCGGCTTTCCCTTCAGTGTATTTATAAATGCTGCCGTAGCCTGCCCCATCCAGTTTCCAAGGTCGGTATCGAGTCCTTCCAGTTCATCTTTGCTGAAATAAAGTGCATGCTCAAGTCTTTTTTTCAGGTCATCGGGGTAGGCTTTTGTTTCCGCGTTTATAATTTTATAACCTGATACCGAATCGTCCGTTTTATTAAATTCACAACACACCATATCCAGACCGTCGAGGGAGGTGCCTGACATCAATCCGATAACTATGTATTTTTTTTGCTTTTCCAATACCTTTTCAATGAGGGTTACGTTTTAAAAAAAGGTAAAAATAATGAATCTGGTTATAGATATAGGAAATTCGTCGGTTAAGATCGGATGTTTCGAAGCCGGTAAAATAAGTAATCCGGTACGAATAACAACGGTTGAATCATTGGAGCAAGAAGTGAAAAAACTGAACCCTTCAAACATCATCGACAGTTCGGTGGCCACATTCCCTGGCAATCATAATTATGCATTCTCAATGCATTATCCAACCCTGGTTTTATCGCATAAAACCCCACTGCCGGTTACTCTTGATTATAAAACCCCTGAAACCATGGGGGTTGACCGGATTGCCGCGGTAGTGGGTGCCAGTGTCAGGAACCCATCAGGTGACAGCTTTGTTTTGGATATGGGATCATGCATTACCTACGATCTTATTACGGAAGGAACTATTTTTAAAGGGGGGATTATATAGCCGGGTTTAAAATTAAGATTTAAAGCCATGCACCATTTTACCAAAACCCTTTCGCTTAATGATGAACACGAAATTGGCTGTGATGAAGTGCCTATGATAGGCACTTCTACCAGATCGGCGATGATAAGTGGTGCTTTAAATGAATTTTATGATGAAATAAACGCTTTTATCGGCTTATACAAAACCCGTTATCCTGAAATAGAAGGTATTTGTATGTGGAGGAGAAGCTAAATTCTTTGAAAACAGGTTAAAAGCCAGCATCTTTGTGGTCCCGGAATTAGTTTTGGTGGAGTTAAACAGAATTATAGAGTTCAATATTGAGAATGAAACTAATAAGTAGTGTACTTACATTTGCCTTTTTCGTACATACGGTCGGGCACTCGCAAACCTTTTCGTCATATTCTGCACTTGGTATTGGCAATATCAATAACCATGCAACGGTGCAGCATCTGAGCATGGGTGGTCTGGGTATCAGCAACGGGAGCTATTATTATCAAAATACACTGAATCCATCCCTGCTTGTAGATAATCAGGTGTATTCATTCGGCGGAGGTTTAACATTTGAAAACAAGAAAATTTTACAGGGAGATAATCACGAGGTCGCAAGCGGAGGCACACTGAGTTATCTAAATATGATTATTCCTGTAAGTCCGGGTAAATTCGTATTCAGCATAGGTCTTTTTCCTTATTCGAATGTGAACTATAATTTCAAAACGGATACACCCGTATTAGGGAATCCCGACTCAGAGGTAGTTGCCTTAAGCATCGGCGAAGGCGGGTTTAATCAGTTTGTATTTAAGGGCGCGGGTAAAATCACTGAAAATTTATACATCGGCGGAGAAATTGCTTATCTGTTCAGTTCGATCAGTAAAGAAAAAAATGTAACGCTTGTTGAACCGTTCGGACCGTACGTACCTGCATCAAAAACCCTGATTACTGCAAATGACTTTGTTTATAGCCTTGGGTTTGTTTACCGTATACCTGTAAACGATGATATAAAAATTTCTTTGGGAAGCACCTACGGGTTCTCAAAGGATCTGACTGTTACAAAGTTTAAAACCATTCAGATAAATTCCTTTGCCGGTACCCCGATAAAAATTGACACCCTTCTTGATAATGCAAGCGGTTTTATCTCAATACCGGCATCTTATGGCATTGGGATTTCTGTTGCAAAGCTGAATAACTGGATGTTTGGAACCGATATAAAGTTTCAGAACTGGGATAATTACAGGGATTTCGATGGCCAAAATAACAACCTGACCAGTGCCATGACAATCATAGTGGGAGGTGAAATTACTCCTAATATATCCTCTATTGACAATTATTTTGAACGGATAACATACCGGTTCGGATTCAATTATGAAAATACACCCTATATAATAAATAACCTACAGATTGAAGAATTTGGCATAAATTTTGGGTTATCCCTTCCGGTAACTAATTTTTCAAGTGTTGATATGGGCTTCCGTTATGGAGCACAGGGTACCTTGAAAGATAACCTGATTAAAGAAAGTTTCACACGGATTTATTTTGGGTTTACCTTTAACGACAATCGTTGGTTCGTAAGGCCAAAATTTAACTAAGATACGTTTGAAATGGGGGGCATATGATGATGAATATCAAAAAAGTATTCTTTTTAGCTGTATTGCTTTTTGCGTCAGCGGATGCATTTTCACAGCGGTGGAACTGGCCGGAAGACCGGGCCAAAGCAGAAGAAAAGATGGCTTTGTACACCGATGAGCTCAAGCTTGAACAATATCGCAAATCAGCGAATGATCTTCACTGGCTTTTGTTGAACGCACCGGACCTTAATGTGTCGCTGTATCAGCACGGATCCAGGATATATGAAAGGCTTGCAGAAAAGGAGGACGATCCTGCATTAAAACAACTTTATCTTGACAGCCTGATGTGGATGTATGATACCCGGATGAGATATTTCAACGACTCTGTTAATGTGATGAACAGAAAGTCGTTCAAAGCCTACAAGCATTATATAAAGGATAAGGATAAGTACGAATTTCTGCTGAAGTTGTATGATGAAACATTCAGAATATCAGGTAATAATGTCTTGGACAGCAATTTGCCTGCATACATGCATGTAGTGAAGATCAACAGGCTTATCATAAAGAATCTTTCAATTGAAGATGTTTTTGATCGTTATAACCGTATCAGTATGGTACTTGATTATAAGATACGTAACGGAAAGAACCTGGAAAGACAAAAAGATATGATTGACCGGATTCTTACAGAAACTGTTCCTGAAGGAATTGATTGCAATTTTGTTATTGAAAACCTCGGGCCGAGGTTCAGAGAGGATCCGGAAGACCTTGCATTAGCTAAGCGAATTTTTAGTTTTATGTTAAAGGGTAAGTGTACGGAGGATCCCCTGTTTATGGATGTTGCCAGAGAAATACAACTACAGGAGCCGAACTATGGGCGGGCGTACAAAGTAATTGGCAAAAAATGTCTGAAACAGAAAAATTATTCCTGCGCCGAATCTTATTTTACCGAAGCATTATCGCTGGCGCCAACCGGCGCTGAAAAAGCGGATGTATATATTGATCTGGGCAAAATGAAATCATTTCAGGATGATAAAGTTGAGGCAAGAGAATACTACAAAAAAGCTTTGCAGGCTGATCCGGGTAACAAAACCGCCTTTGAAAGCATCGGTAATTTATACTATTACAATGTTGCTGATTGTGCTGAAAAAAAAGACAAAGTGAAAGACAGGCTTCCCTACATTGCAGCCTACGACATGTATAAAAAAGCCGGGAATACAAAAATGATGAATGGGGCGCAAGAGCGGTTTCCGTCTAAAGAAGAAATATTTATCATGAACTACACCGATGGTCAGAAAATGGACATTGATTGCTGGATTAATGTAAGTGTAACACTTCAAACACGTGATTGAAGGATTTGATTTGTGAAAAATTTTCCTTTTGCTATCGTATTGATTATTGGAGCCATCTCATCCTCGTGTGAAGGCAATAAAGACCTAATAGCCTACGAGCCTTATACGGGACCTATGCGGATACTTACAAATGCTGAGATCGAACACAGTGATTCAGCCATTGTAAGGGGAAGGATGATAACCCCCAAGCTTTATGATTTCAGTTCGGGCGACAGGGAACTTCCAAAAGGGGGGTACCTGGAATTTTATGATCTGTACGGACAAATAACCGCCACACTCAGGTCGGATTACGGTTACTACACAATCGAAGATGAAACATGGCGGATTGAAGGAAATGTAGTCCTGAAAAATGCTGAAAGCGGCGAAACACTCTATACAGAGCAACTATACTGGAAACCAAAAGATGGAAATGTATATACCGATAAATTTGTAAGAATTGAAAACGGTGATGAAATATTAACCGGAACCGGACTTACAGCGAAGCAGGATTTTTCGTCCTATGTTATAAAAGAACCTCAAGGCACGTTTATATTAGAAGAGTTATGAGCCGAACAAAAATAATTATTCTTTCAGTTGCTGTAGCATTTTTTATTATTGCTGTCCATCAAACCATTACACTTGGATTCGAGTTTTCATATTGGCTTTTTATGATCCCGATCAGTTTGATTTTGCTTAACAGGCTGATTGATCAGAGGGAGTCAAATCATAAAAAGAAACATAAAACAACTCCTGAAAAGAAACGCAGTAAAAAAGTAAAGCAACAGATGAACAGAAGAACTAAAAGATATATGGAACGAATGAAATAAAAAAACAATGGACCCGGCATATTTAACCATAATCGTTATTTCATTACTGTTTTCGGCTTTGTTTTCAGGCTCGGAAATCGCTTTTATCTCTGCCAACAAACTCCATATAGAGCTTCAGAGCAAAAAGGGAGTTTTGACCGGAAGAATACTCACAAGCTTTCTCGAACATCCCTCAAGGTTTATCGGTACAACCTTACTTGGAAATACATTATCATTAGTGGTATATGGCATATTCATGGTCAAACTGCTCGAACCATGGATTGCCGGTCTGTTACCACCTGCAATTTCTAACGAAGGGGGGATTTTAGTAATCCAAACACTCATTTCTACATTTATTGTATTGGTCACGGCTGAATTTATTCCCAAAAGCCTGTTTATGATTAACCCGAATGTTATGCTGCGGGTGATCGCATTACCTATGCGTATCATATACTTCCTTTTATATCCTTTCGTAATGGCAGTTGTAGGTTTGTCAAAATTATTAATCACCCGTTTGTTTGGCCTCGATTATGAGGAGAGCAAACCTGTTTACGGTCTTACCGACCTGAATAATTTTATTAAGATCTTTCAGAAAGAAAACCCGAATCCGAAAATAGAAGTTGACACAAAAATTCTTGATAATGCACTGGAATTTAAGACCGTGAAAATTCGGGAATGCATGATACCCCGGACTGAGCTGGTGGCCGTGGATATCGAAGATAGTATGGAGGAGCTTAAAGCGGCTTTTGTTGAAAGTGGCCACTCAAAAATTCTTGTATATGAAGATTCCATCGACAACATCATTGGTTACTGTCATACGCTAAAGCTTTTTAAAAAACCTGAAAGTATAAAGGAAATACTGACTCCTGTTATAATCGTACCTGAAACCATGCAGGCTAACGATCTAATGATCCAGTTTATCACAGAACACAAAAGCCTCGCGTTGGTAGTAGATGAGTTTGGCGGTACTTCCGGTATTGTGACCATGGAAGATCTTATTGAAGAAATATTTGGGGAAATTCAGGATGAATACGATGAAGAGAATCTGGTGGAACAGAAAATCGGCGATAACGCGTATTTGTTTAGCGCAAGGCTGGAAATTGATTACCTGAATGAAAAATATAACTGGAATCTTCCCGAGGGCGACTATGAAACATTAGGGGGGATGATCCTCGCCATTACGGAAGATCTGCCGATGAAAAACCAGGTTATTACACTTCCCGGTTTTGAAATTTATATCGAATCTGTTCAGAACATCCGGATCGATACGATCAAACTTATCAGGTTATAAGTCAAATGAGTGGCCATATATATTTTTAATAATGATTTTCAGGTAGTTGGCAATTAGCAATCGATCGCTTTTTGCGATCAGATACTTAAAAAAATAAATTTTGATATTTCCTTACTAAGTGGCTATTTTTGCGGTCTTTAAATTTTATCCGGTATGGCATTGATCAATACATTGAGGAATAAAATGGGGAAGGTAATTGTCGGGTTGGTTGCCTTTGCCATTTTATCATTTATCCTGGCAGATTTGCTGGGACCCAACTCCATAATGTTAAACAGGAATAGTAACAACGTTGGAGAAATTGCTGGCGAGAGCATTTCTTATACTGAGTATCAGCAGCAGGTTGATCTTTTTATAAACAACTATGTCGCCAATTTTGGAAGAAACCCAACCGATCGGGAGATGGGTACCATCAGGAACCAGGCCTGGGAGTTATTGATTGTTGACCGTGCCTTTCAGATAGAATATGATGCGTTAGGGCTTGATGTTGTGGAAGATGAAGTTGTGGATCTTGTACAGGGTAAAAACATCAGTTCGGAGATCACCGCAGCGACAATATTTGCCAATCCGCAAACAGGTGTATTTGACCGTGACATGCTGGCTGCATTTCTGTCAAACTTCAACTCTCAACCGGTACAGCTTCAGTCGCAGTGGTATGCTTTCGAGAGCAACCTGCGACCTGCCCGGCTAAGAATCAAATATGATAACCTGCTGAGTAAATCTAACAACGTAACGGAAGAAGAGGCAAAAAAATACTACATGCAACAGGCTTCTTCTGCGGACATTAAATATGTATATGTTCCCTTTACAGCAGTGAATGATTCACTGGTAGAAGTAAGCGATGCAGAGCTTGAACGCTACCTAAAAGAACATGCTGACGACTTCCAGGTAAAAGCTTCACGCACCATCGAATATGTAAATTTTCCTGTGATTGCTTCTTCGGAGGATTCAACATTTTTCGAAAATGACATCGAGGATATGAAAGACGAATTCGAGCAGGTAACCGATGACTCGGTGTTTGCAAAGATAAATACTGATGGATTCAGCTTTTACAGCACTTATACACCAAAACTGCTTCCCACGCTGCTACAGGAAAATATTGACAACCTTGCAGAAGGAAAAGTGTACGGTCCGGTACTGGAAAGCGGCTCCTATAAGATTTATAAAGTAGTGTCAGTATTTGAAGATACGCTAAACAGTGCAAGGACCAGTCATATATTGTTTAAGTGGGACAGTGATACTCCCGAGGCAAAAAATAAGGCAAAGGCCGAGGGACAGCGTGTATTGAACGAAATAAAAAATGGCGCTGATTTTGCTGAAATGGCCAACCGCTATGGCACAGATGGCACAGCAAGCCGGGGAGGTGATTTGGGTTGGTTTGAAACAGGAAATATGGTCAAACCTTTTCAGGATGCTGTTTTTTCAGCTACAAAAGCAGGATTACTGAAAAACCTGGTTGAAACCGAATTCGGTTATCATGTTATTGAGGTCACACATGTAAAAACCAACAAACAATATATTGCTGCCACTATCGAAAGAACGGTTTTCGCAAGCGACGAAACACTAAATAAGGCATTCAGGAAAGCCGATTATTTTGCAGGCACAAATACAAGTTATAACGAATTCAAAAAAAGTGCTGAAGCTGATTCATTACAAATCAGAGAATCTTCCAATATTCGTGTGGATCAGTCAGATATTTCGGGTATTGGCAGTGCGAGACAAATTGTAAGATGGTTGTCTAACGATGCAAGCAAAGGAGAAGTTTCTGATGTATTTGACCTCGATGACCAGTATATTGTGGCAGTTATGACCGGTGAAATCAAGGAAGGTACTTCCAAACTTGAGAATATCCGTTTTCAGATTGAGCGAAAAGTGATAAACGAGAAAAAAGCGGAGTATATCATTTCAAAACTTATTGAATTAAGCGGTTCCATTGAAGAAATAGCTGAATCATTCGGCGAAGGGGCCAATGTGAATGAAATGACCGGGCTGAAAGCCAATTTAAATACAATTACCGGTGTGGGGAATGCTCCTGAAGCGGTGGGTGTGGTATTCGCAATGGAAGCTGGCCAGGTATCAAGCCCTATAAAAACACAATCAGGTGTGATGGTAATCGAAGTAAGCGCCATCAACCAAGCATCAGAAATTGCAGATTATTCAGCCTACAAAGATCAGATACTCAGCAGCAGGAGTGGCAGAACCTCGTATTATACTTCCGAAGCGATCAAGGATGCTGCAAATATAAAAGATGAACGATACAGATTTTATTAATTTTGTATATGTATAACTTCGGGATGTGGCCTCCCGCATGAGCATGAATTTATTCTTCATTTCCTATGCACGCAAATGATTATACTGAATTCAGGGAAAAACTTGAACGCAGTTATTCGTGGCCGGCATTATACATGTTTAAGTTTATCGTTTCGTCAGATAAGGAAGAAGAAATTACAAACCTTTTTCCAAAGAATGAAGTTAAATTGAAATCCTCAAAAACGGGCAAATATATTAGTCTTACCGCAGAAATAATGATCGGTACTTCTAACCAGGTTATTGTGATCTATAAAAAAGCCCACACAATTGAAGGCTTGATTGCTTTATAACTCCTTGGCTTGAAGTAATTTATTTAAGGCAGATCAATAAAATGTACCCTGATATATAGTATTGGGAGGACGCCACAGGCAGGAAATAACAGCAGGAATTTTTGCATACTCAATATCTTTAACAATCAATTCTTATTTTTACAAATCATATTTTTTCCTTCGGAAGATACCCCTATGTTTATTTTAATGAACTTTAATCGTTCCACCATCTGTTTATTTGCTGCCTGCCTGATATTGTCATTTTCTTGTAGTCAAAAAAAAAGTGAAAGCGCCCTGAATACAGGCAACCAGCTACCTTTATCTGCTGATTCATTAAAAGAGGAATACTTCAACGAAGATTTCAGCTTACTGCTTCGTAAATATGAAGATCCGACAAGAGAATACTGGCAAAATCCCGATCTCGTAATTGATAAACTCGGGGATTTTAAAGGAAAAACCGTAGCGGATATAGGCGTGGGAACAGGTTATTTTACGTTTAAGATTGCTCCCGGGGCAGGCAAAGTGATTGCAGTTGATGTTGAAAATAAATTTCTTGAATACATAGAAGACAGAAAGTTTGAACTGGGAAATTCTGAAATTGCTCAAAAAATTGAAACCAGGTTATGCAAACCAGACGATCCGCTTTTAAGCCCCGGTGAAGCGGACATCGCTTTAATGGTCAACACGTATCATTTTATCATTGGCAGAGTCGGCTACCTAAAAAAAATTTATAATGGGCTTAAAGAAGGGGGCATCCTTTTACTGGTTGATTTCAAGGCCGGAGAAATGTCTGTAGGTCCTCCTGAATCGCTGAAAATATTAAGAAATACAGCTTTGAAAGAGATCATACAGGCCGGATTTAAAATCACGGAAGTTGATACAACAAGTCTTCAATTTCAATATATTGTGAAAGCATTAAAAAAGTAAGAATATGTGGAAAGAAGAAAACGACACACTTTCGAGAGAATTCGTTTTTAACGACTTCTCGGAAGCCTTTGCATTTATGACCCGTGTTGCCATGATTGCCGAAAAACTCAATCACCATCCCGACTGGTCTAATGTGTGGAATAAAGTACGCATTAACCTTTCGACACACGATGCCGGCAACGTTGTTACCGATCTTGACAGAAAGGTGGCTCACGAAATAGACAATTTGTTCAAATAAGTTTTGGCTAAGATTTCGACTGCTTCATTATACCTGGTACCTACCCCAATCGGAAACCTTGAGGATATCACGTTGCGTGCTTTAAAAATACTTAAACAGGCCGATGTCATTCTGGCAGAAGATACCCGCAAATCGTCTATCCTGCTAAAACACTATGAGATTTCAGTGCCCATGCAGCGTTTTCATAGCCACAATGAGCACAAGGCGGTGAGTTCAATTATCAGAAAGTTGAAGAATGGGGTAGTAATGGCACTAATAAGTGATGCGGGTACACCCGGAATATCTGACCCGGGATTTTTATTAGTCCGGGAATGCCTGAAGAATAACCTCAAAATCGACTGTTTGCCAGGCCCGGTTGCTTTTGTTCCGGCGTTGGTTAAGTCGGGATTGCCGACGGACCGTTTTATTTTTGAAGGATTCCTTCCGCATAAAAAAGGTAGGCTGAAGCGAATAGGGGACTTTCTGAAGGAGAAGCGTACCATCATTCTGTATGAGTCGCCACACAGGTTGCAAAAAGTGCTCACACAGCTTCTGGAAATGCTTGGGCCCGACAGACAAGCATCGGTATCAAGAGAGCTTACAAAAATTCATGAAGAAACCGTAAACGGAACACTTTCTGAGCTGAATTCTTATTATTCAGAAAAGGATGTCAAAGGTGAAATTGTAATTGTGATTGCCGGTGCAAAGCAATAGAAAACTTTATTTGTACGCCGTTATCATGGATGTCTGAATTTTTATTTTATCATTTATAATACAGCATAAAATATTAAAAACTGATGGATATTGATTTACAATTGATAATGAACAAAGTCAGGAGGCTTGCAAAGGAAACGGGAGCCTTTATCCGAACCGAAGGCCGGAGCTTTAGCAAAGAGATGATTGAATATAAAGGATTCAACGATCTTGTTTCATACGTTGACAAGCAGGCTGAAAAACAAATCACAAGTGTATTGCAAAAGATTTTGCCGGAGGCCGGTTTTGTTACGGAAGAAGGAACTATTTCCAAAACCGGCAAAACGTTCACCTGGATCGTTGATCCGCTGGACGGGACAACCAACTTTGCACACGGGTTACCTGTGTTTGCCGTCAGCATAGGTTTGATGCATCACGATGAAATTGTACTGGGTGTAGTATATGAAATAAACAGAGACGAATGTTTTTACGCAATCAGCGGTGAACCTGCCTGCTGCAATGATGCCACGATTCATGTATCGGCTGAAACCAGGCTATCCGGCGCACTTCTTGCCACAGGATTTTCCTGCTATAATTTTGAAAAAATGCCTGCATACCTTCAGTTGCTTAACAGTTTCATGGAAACCACACATGGTTTACGGCGTATGGGAAGCGCGGCCGTGGATCTGGTGTATGTAGCATGCGGTCGTTTTGAAGGGTTTTTCGAATACAACCTGAATGCCTGGGATGTGGCGGCAGGAGCATTTATTGTGCAGCAGGCAGGCGGCAAAGTGACCGACTTTTCAGATGGAAATAACTATATTTTCGGTAAGGAAATAGCGGCCGCCTGCGGTGTTCATAATGAAATGATACACGTAATTCAAAAACACTGGAAATAGAGTTCGCCCAAAATGTACCATGCGTACGGGGTACATACTATAGGTTAACATTTACATCTCTATCTTTGTGCCTTCCGTACAATTCTGGCAAATATCAATTGTTTTTCGCGACTTCAGCAGTGATTTCCTGAAATTCTGATAACTTTCACCCTGCCAGATATCTCTAAAAGTACGCTCGGATAAATTCCCCATTTGGTGACTGGCATCTTTATCGAAACAACAGGGTAAAACACGGCCATCCCAGGTTATCACGCTACTATGCCACATTTTCCAGCAATGATTAAGCAACTTGTTTTTAATATACCATTTCCCGTCGTCTCCATTCTGTTTATATCTTGCGTATTTACCGATATCCGGAATTAACCGGGAACCATTCTCATAATCATATATCTGAGCGGTTTTCAAAACCACTTCGTCGGCTCCGCTGCGATGACCCATTTGTTTAATATCGTCAATCTGGTGTTGATTATGGCCCAGTACAAGAAATTGCAGGATCACATGCGGCGTGTGGGATTGCAGCTTTTTTTTCCAGTTCACAATATTTTCAAGTCCACTCCATACCTTGTCAATCGATCCACCAATCCGGTATTTTTCATACGTTTCCTGCGTTGATCCGTCTATGGAAATGATGAGTCGGTCAAGACCTGACTCCACTGTATTACGTGCGCTATCATTGTCAAGATAGTGCGCATTAGTAGATGTAGCCGTATAGATTTTACGGTTAGCAGCATAACGTATAAAATCAAAAAAATGTGGATTCAGATACGGTTCGCCCTGGAAATACAAAATCAGGTAAATCAGGTCAGGCGATAACTCATTCAGAATATTTTCAAACAAGTCCTGAGACAACATACCCGTCGGACGTGTAAACGATCGTAACCCGCTTGGGCATTGCGGACAGCGTAAGTTACAGGAAGTAGTAGGCTCTATGGAAAGACTTAAAGGCATACCACGGAGCAAAGCTTTGCCTGTATAACGTGACTGATAATAACTTGACAGTACCCGTGTAGCGTTTTTAAGCTTCCTTTTCGAAAGTTTTGATAGCAAATTCAATGTATCGTTCAGCATGGGTTTCATAACTACTGCGGGTTTATTAGTTAAATCTACGTCTAATTTTTTTAAATTGGCGGATGTAAAAAATCGCATGTGGCATTCATACATTATAAATTGCTTGAAAAAGGCATCATTCAGTCTTTACCTGGTATTTATTCATGCAGCTGTATACGGACAGGAAACCCCAAATATCAGGCTTTCTGATCGTTCGCAGATAAGTGTGATCACTATGGGACCGGATCTACGAGAATTGTATGCCGCCTTCGGACATAATGCTATTCGTGTGTACGATCCGGTAAATGAAATTGACCTTGCCTATAACTACGGTACGTTCGACTTTGATCAGCCCAACTTTTATCTCAATTTTGCACGAGGTGATTTGCTGTATAAATTATCGGTTTATGATTACAGCCAACTGAAGCGTTTCTATATATACTACAACCGGTTTATCCACGAACAAGTGCTCGATCTTGATCCCGGACAACGGCAGCGGGTTTTTAATTATTTAGAACAAAATGCACGTCCGGAGAATGCCAGTTACAATTATGATTATTTCTACGACAATTGTGCTACACGTATCAGAGATGTGTTTGTTGATGTTTTTGAAGATTCCATACGGTTCGACGGCAGTTATATCTTCACGCAGGAAACCGTGCGGGAGCTTACCGATCATTACCTGCTTGGTAAGTTTCACTGGGGCGACCTGGGAATTGATTTTTGCCTGGGAATGCCCATGGATAAACCCCTCTCACCGTATGAATACATGTATATACCTGATTATATCGAATCCGGTTTTAAACATGCCTGGCTAACCAGGCCTGATGGCTCTGAAATACCAGTTGTGAAAGCAATCAACGTCGAGTTTAAAAGTACACCTACGCAATCTAAAACAATTATTACTCCGCTGCTGGTGTTTACTTTGCTGCTGGTGACCGGGATTGCTATTACGTGGGTGAACCGGAATAAACAAAAAAAAGGTAAATATATTGATTTCGGACTTTTCTTTTTCACAGGATTTCTGGGCATCTTTCTCACATTATTGTGGTTTGCCACTAATCATGCTGCGGCGGCCCGAAATCTCAATATCTTGTGGGCATTCCCCCCTCATATTGTTATGGCCTTTTTAATTCTGAGGGAAATTAAACATCCATTCATTAAATATTATTTCAGGACCACGGTCATGGTAATGGTCCTGCTTTTGATAAGTTGGAAATGGCAGCCGCAAATGCTACATTTTTCACTTATACCTGTTATAATGATGATTACATTGCGGGCAGCCTGGATCGGGTGGGGCAGTGCGTACAATAAATAAAAAACCTGATTCAATTTCAGGGATTGTCACAACATTTCAGTGCTGTGTATTCGGATATATACGCAGATTAGATCTTCACACAAGGCGAGCTCAGTGTTTGGAATTTACTTGCAACTATCAATCTGGATTTAACAGGCCTGTTTCTACTAAAAAACGTATAAATTCATCATCGAATAGAGGCCTAATGACAGGAGTACAATACCGGGAATTATTTTAATCAGTTTGTTATCAGGCTCAATGAATCTGCCTGTTTTAAAGGCTATTATGGACAACAGACTCAAAACGGCAAGCGTTCCAAATGAAATCCCGCACACATACGACCATATGGGCGTGTTGCTGAAGTCTATCCAGGCGTTGCTCTGGAGGTAGGCAGTCACTCCGATCCAGAAAGGCATAGCAAGAGGATTGGCCATGCTTATCAAAACTCCTTTGCGGAAACCGCTTGCTGAAATGGCCGCCAGTTTATTTTTTCTACCTGTTTTCTTCATTTTAACTGAAACCAGGTTCATCAGGCCGAGTAGTATTAGTACCGCTGCTGATATTAGTATAAAGTTGTTTTTAATAGTCGGATTTGATGAAATGTAAATCTGAAATTTTATAGCAATTGCAGCATATACAAATTCCACAAGGGCAGCGGCAATTCCCATCCTGAATGCAGCAGCAACATTCTTTCGTAACCCCAATTGGATTACACTAAGATTAATGGTGCCTGGTGGTATTGACCCAATAAAACTAAAGAAAAAACCTAAAACAAGATTCTGCAAACCTATCATACATTCAGGTTAAGTGTTTTGACTTTTAGCTTATTGTAATCCCGAAGTTTTTTAATAACCCGGAGGCCTTCAACGAATGAAAGGTAGGGAATGCCCCGCTTATTATTCATCCTGCTAATTAAAAACAGTGCTTTCCAGTGCGAAAAAAGAGATTTGTACGCATCAATCAATCGTGCCCCCGGATGATAAATATGGCCCGGTTCGGATCCGGCTCCGTTGAGTTCCATGATTTTCATTTTCCCATTGTACAAGGCTTCTTTCGATTCACACCTGATATCGAACCGGCCGAAATAAAAGCCATCAATTTTATCGCTAACCGCATCAAAAACAGCAGTGAGTTCTTTGGTGATAAGGTCATTGGCATTGAGAAATGTAGTTCCCCGGCAGTGGTTACCGATAGGCATAAGTTCGATTTTCTCTCCACTGGCTGGTACGTTAGCCAACACCTCGGGCTGGTCCTTTTCGAATGTTTCGATTTGAAGTTTTGCCCTGGGGATTGAATACATCAGCTCTTTAATGGTAGAAGATCCGTTTCCGGTTATTTCCAGCATTTTCTTTTTCACTACCGATGTAATCCGCCCTGTTTTTTTGTCAGGAAAGCGGTAATATAAGATCCCCAGCTCAAGTGGAAGATCAATGTATTCCTGAAACAGAATGTCCACATTATTGGCATTCAGGTATGCTTCCAACTCATTTTCATTCGCTATTTTCTCAACCTGCCATCCACGCTCACCGATATCGGGTTTAAGAATAATGGGAAACCGGAGGTTATGATGTTTCATCATATCCAGTGCTGCCGGAAGGGTGATATGATTATTGGCGATTACTGTTTTGGGAATGAGCGTTACGGGTAGGCCCATCAGAATCTCATACTTGGATTCACCTAACATACCGCCATACATAATACCTGGATTGGAAGCCGTAAAAAAGAACAACGACCGGGCACGAAGCGAAAGCCATAACCAATAAATGAATATTGGTATATAAACAACTTCAAACGGCCAGAATTCCCAGTGAGTAAGCCGTATCCAGAAATTAGATGTTTTTATTTTTTGTATCGGATTCAAAATTCAACTCAGACTTCAAAATCCTGCTCCTTCCTGTATCGCAAGGTAGATACCGCAACGCCAAATCCTTTAGGAACCCTAACATACGGTGTAATATCAGCAAGTCCTATTTTCAGAATGGCCATATGGTGCACGGTATGTTCAATGTTGTAGGTTAACTCCCTGATAAAGTTTGACTGTACTGTCTGGATATCCTCAATATTTAAATCGTAATTAACTTCCAGAACAAGGGGAAAATCTTCAGGCATTTTATCAACGAATTTCCGGATGCCGGCTATACTTTCTTTTGCCCGTTCCGGATCTTCCTCGATAGTCACATCACGGCGTCTTTTATCATAGTTTACTACTCCGCTCAGACAACCCTCCTGAAGACATATGAAAAACTCAATGGTATGGCGTATATGCTGTCCAAGCGTGGATCCGCTCAATATTTCTATAGGTTTGGAGTAATCAACATGATCTATTTGGTTAACGACCTGATCAAGTTGTAATAATACACTTTTACATGCGGTTTTGATGTCCATTTTTCCTTGTATTAAATGATAAGCTATATGCATCTGTACAGCATATAGTTTATAGAATATAAAAACTCTTTTAAGCCCCAATTGGTTCCAAAACTAAACATTCTGATTATTAAATGCATCCGGAGCCGGAAATTGGTTTTAATATATTCTTTTGCTTATCCGTAATCCTTTAACCTGTCCCAGACCAATGCACGTTCATATCCTTTGTTTATAAGATAATCGGCCACTTTCTTCTTTTCTATTAGTGTATTTTTATGCTTCAATAATGCAGATTTTTTATTGATCAGGGTGTCCAGTGTCTGAATATATTCTTCTTCGCCAATCTCTTCAAATCCCTGTATTATACATGCATCAGATATCTTACGCAACTTCAGTTCGTGTGCGATGCGTACTTTTCCCCATTTTTTTATCCTGAATTTTCCGCCTGCATAAGCCCGTGCAAACCTTGCTTCATTTATAAATCCTTCGGTTATCAGATAGCTGACAAGCTCTTCTACTTCTTTTCTGTGAAGACCATAACCATAAAGCTTATCCCTCACCTCCTGTTGGCATCTTTCCTGATACGTGCAATAAGAGGCAGCTTTGACCTTTGCATCTTCAAAACTTATTGCTTTTGTTTTGTTAAATGCTTTCATATGCTGGAAATTGCCGCCGGCTATTTTATTTAATATATCCCTTCCTTTTTAAAATGGTTTCAACAAACTTTCGCTCGTTTGTTGAATTGAATATTCTAAAAGGTAAATGAATAAGCTGCACCTTGCTTATCACAAGCAGGATATAATCTTTTCCTACTTTTGCTCTTTTGATATTGTCCCACTTAAGGGGCATCCCCTGTTTGGACGACACTTTGATGAGAATCTGCTGGCTGTTGATTTCATAACCGAGTCTGTCAAATAAGAATTTACTTTGTTCGTGCTGCGTTACGCCGGCAAACTGGATCACCCAAAACAATATATAAAGTGCCAATCCGCTTCCCGCTCCTATAAACCACCAGGCTGAAGGGATTATGAGATAACCACCGCATATAGCCAGTGCAATCAAAATCACCCACCATTGCTCCTGTAAAAGATTCAGTAAACCTAGTTTGATGTACGTGCCTGTATTGAGTTTGTATTTCTTTGTTCTTACGTTCATTTAGAGAGTGCCTAAAAATTCAGTATAAAAAACATTGCAAAGATAATGGCTTCGAATAAGAATTATTGATAAATTCAGCCGGATGTGGCAGTAATATTCGCTTAACCAATTCTCAGACAGAAGTAGCTTTTAACGAAAGGTCGAGGCTTTTAAAAGAATGTGTAAGTACGCCTGCGGAAATGAAGTCAATGCCGCATTCGGCAACCTCCCGGATATTTTGTTCGGTAATTCCTCCGCTTGCTTCAGTAATATATCTGCCGGCGATCATACGGATCGCTTCACGCATTTCCGACGGCATCATATTATCAAGCATGATTATATCTACCCCGCCAATATCGAGTACTTCTTCCACTTCCTTTAGATTTCTTGTTTCAATTTCTATTTTCAGTGTCTGGCCGGTTTCTAATAAATATTTTTGCGTGGCGGTTATGGCTTTTTTTATACCACCTGCAAAATCAATATGGTTGTCTTTCAGCATGATCATGTCATAGAGGCCGAATCGATGGTTTTTACCTCCGCCGATTTTTACGGCCCATTTTTCTGCCAGTCTGAAATTTGGAGTCGTTTTACGGGTGTCGAGCAGCCGGGCGTTACTTCCTTTTATCATCTCTAACAAATGACGTGTTTTAGTCGCAATTCCTGACATCCGCTGCATACAGTTCAAGACCAGTCTTTCGGCCGTAAGTATGGAACGGGCACGCCCCCGGATTTGAAATGTAATATCATTTTTCACCACATTATCCCCATCATTTACATACCGTTCAAAAATCAGCGATGAGTCAATCTTATAAAATATTTTTTCAGCCAGTACCATGCCGGCAATGATTCCACTTTCTTTGATATGCAATTTAGCTGTTGCTTCCGTATCAGATGGAATGGAAGCGATTGAGCTTTGATCGCCGTTTCCTACATCTTCCTGTATGGCATTATCGATAAATGATTGGATAGCTTGTTCATTCAGGTAATCAGTAGAAGTCATCAAAACAATTCCTCATTAGTCTTTATAAAAACTCATTGCATGAACCCTGAAAACCTCATCCTCTTTTTTAAGTCTGATCCACACCCTGAATGTTCCGGCTTTAAACGTGTATTGGCCGATTACATAGGGCGAGCCTGCCCTGGAGGCCCCCTGATGTATTATCTGAAAATTGGTAGGAGGATATTTCTTAAAAAAATCCTTTAAGACCACTTCAGCCTGTGTGCGACTGTAGGACGAGCGATCGCCATCTACATCAATATCAGTAGTTTTATCCAAAAATTTCACGAGTTCTTTTGAACTGCCGGCGTTCAATGCACTTTTAACATCGCTTATTACATCACCCTGCGCCCTCAGATCCGTGAATCCGATAAGAAGCAAAATTGCAAGCAACCCTCCTGTAACTCCAGTATTCTTCATGTTGTTGTCAATGAATAGCGCCAAAATTATGCCACTTAATTTAATAAACGTATCTGAAGCTTTGAAATTACAATAAACAGTTCTACCATACAAACCTGAATTTGAATAGTTATATTTGCAAAAATCATAAAAACGAAGAAATAAGCAATAGCAGAAAAAAATATATGGGAAAAAAAGTTCTCTTAATGATACTTGATGGCTGGGGAATAGCTACAAACAAAGAAGTTTCTGCAATTGATCAGGCAAATACACCTTTTATTGATTCGCTTTATACAAAATATCCACATAGCAGGCTGAATGCCTCAGAACTGTTTGTCGGGTTACCCGACGGCCAGATGGGTAATTCGGAGGTTGGCCATATGAATATTGGTGCAGGCAGGATCGTATATCAGGACCTGGTAAAAATACATAAAGCCATTGATGAGAGCACACTGGGGAAAAATGAAGAACTAAAAAAAGCCGTAAACTATGCGAAAAAAGAAAACAAGAAAGTTCACTTTATCGGTTTATTGTCAGACGGTGGCGTGCATTCCCACATTATTCACCTGAAAGGATTATGCAGCATAGTAGCAGATTATGGTCTTGATTCGAACCAGGTTTGCATTCATGCCTTTACCGACGGACGCGATTGTGATCCGAAAAGCGGAACGGGTTTCATACGCGAACTGCAAGATCATCTGAAAAAAACTACCGGCCGGATTGCCTCGGTTACCGGCAGATATTATGCCATGGATCGGGATAAGAGGTGGGAAAGAGTGAAGCTTGCTTATGATGCTATGGTAAAGGGGATCGGCATTCCATCAGATGACCTTCTACACAGTATAGAGAAGTCTTATGAGCAGAGCGTTACGGATGAATTTATCAAACCTATTATTCATACCGATCAGGAAGGAAATCCGATCGGGTTAATAAGTGACGGGGATGTGGTTATAAGTTTTAATTTCAGAACTGACAGGGGAAGAGAGATTACCGAGGTGCTCACGCAAAGGGATTTCCCTGAATTCGGTATGTCGAAACTTGATTTGCACTATGTTACAATGACCAATTATGACGACTCATTTCAAAATATACATGTAATCTTTAATAAGGAAAACCTGGCGAACACCCTTGGAGAAGTTTTTGAAAAAGAAGGGAAAAAACAGATACGAATTGCTGAAACCGAAAAGTATCCGCATGTTACATTCTTCTTTTCAGGCGGACGTGAGGAGGCGTTTGAAGGCGAGAAGCGGATATTATGCCCTTCACCCAAAGTGGCTACCTATGACCTGAAGCCTGAGATGAGCGCCGCCGGTATCCGGGATAAAATTATTCCTGAACTTGACAAAGGTGATACCGATTTTATTATTCTCAATTTTGCTAACCCCGACATGGTGGGTCACACAGGGGTGTTTGAAGCCGTTGTTATAGCTTGCGAAACCGTTGATCAATGTACAGAAAAGGTTGTAACCGCAGCACTGAAAAATGGCTATATAACAATTATTATTGCTGATCACGGCAACTCAGACATGATGATAAATGAAGATGGAACACCCAACACGGCTCATACCACCAACCTTGTACCCTGCATCCTGGTGGATGATGAATTCAGGGGGAATATAAAAAATGGTAAACTCGGAGACCTTGCACCCACTATTCTTACGCTTATGGGAATACCCATTCCTGCTGAAATGACTGGAGAAGTGTTAGTTGCGGTATGACCAGGGTAACATCATCGGTTTTATTGGTTCTGTGGGCTGGGGTATTAGTATCATGCAATACGGTCGGGTCTGAAAAGCAGCAGATACAGGAGTACTATAACCTCGACAGCCTGATCAGAAGGCAGATTATTAAGCTGACACAAAAAAACGCCCGGCTTTATAAAAAAGCCACAGTGAATGGAAATACCGAAGAAAAACATATGCAGTTCGATAGTGCAGGATGGGCCAGGGAGCTTGCCTTGTTTAGAGAAGCTGACATAAACAAACCAGCATTTTCAAAAGCATATTCGGTTAAGAAAGCTGAAAAAGACATTCACAGCAATTTGTTATTTGATATGTTTATCCCGATAAACGATGAAAAATTGCGCATCAAGGCCATACGGGTATATTATCTCAATGAAATAAACAGCCTAAGGAAAATTGAAATTGTAAAAGAAGAAAAAAATGAATTGTTTTATTCTTCACTCAACATGGCCATGTACTTTGATGAATCCAATAAGGAGGTAGTGTTGCATTCTTTCCTCATAAAAGGCAAACAAAAACTTCGGCTGAAAGATACGGTTAACTACACGATAGAGGCACTCATTATATATCCGTAGATCAGCGGGGTGTGTTTATAATATCTTCCGGAAGTATTTTAAACAACAGCGGCAGAGTCATGTAGGTGTCAGGCAATGCAATAAACCCAAAAGCCGGGAGATTTTGCAGGATGTTCATCAGCATATTTCTGAGCCTTTCGGCATCTTCATCAGAGAGGTCATTGTTCTGGTATTTTCGGATTAGTCTGGTGATTTTTTCACTTACTTTAATTTCCTGCCGTATCCGGTTTTCATTTCGTTTCGTTATTTTTAAGACCTTTTCTTCGAACTCCTTGCCCAACACATCAAAACTTTTTTTCGACTGAAGTTCTCCCATTTCCTGCCAATGTTCCAGTACAAAGCTCTCAATAGCCATCATACTTTTATCAAGGTCATCATCAAAAAAACCAAGATGACTGTTTAACCTTTTTAGAAACGCCAATTCCTTGTCATCAACTACGCGATCAGCCCATACGGTGATTATGGCAATTTCCAGAAAATATTTTTTCAACAGCCAGGAGTTGTTCTGAGGCAGTGTTATCTCTTCCACCTGGACGCCCTGTTCCAGGTACTTTTTTGCATCTTTCGTCGTTTTGCCCGACAGTTGTGCTGCTTGAAGCAAATATTCAAATATTTTCTTTTCTTCCAGTTCTAAAATATTATTGGCATACGCCGCAGCAACCATTATTTTTATAATTGTTAATCTGAGCTCCTCCTTCTCCTGTATGAAAAATGCTGTTAAAACTTCTCCATTGCCAGTATGAATCCATTGTCCAAATAAGTAGATGTCCAGAAATACAAGGGTATTATAAAAAAAATGAACCCAAAAACTATCTGAACTTTCAGACATTCCCGCCAGACGCCTTTCAAGAATTTTTTCCGTGGTTTCCAATGTTGATATCTGTTTGCCAAATAAAGTTTTGGTGTTGACCGCTATTTCAGGATATACCTTGTTATAGAAGTCGGTGATATTGGCAACAGTTTTAAATAATATCCGGGAAAAATCTTCAGCATTTTTTATTTCGTCCTGATGAAATAGTAATGATGCATTTACAAGGCTCTCCGCAAGCAAAGTCACCATCCTATCGTGTTCATTAAGTGCAGTGAACTGCGTTTGATCCAGATTTTCAGCCTGGATGGGTTTGCCGTAAAGCAGGCCCGTGGGTTGCAATAAATTATACAGGGAATAGTCGGGATGAATCGAAGATTTTATGACGTCTTCGTGATAATGATTTATTCTGTAATCAAGGTATTCTTTTAACCACCCGTTTTTACCTGTTTTCATGCCAATTAATTAATAATTACAAAAAAACATATATTTAGTTATTCTGATCACAAATCATTCGGATAAATGCTATAAATGTAATGATTAATACAGCTCACTTACAAATAGTAACAGTTATGGGCTCTAAAATTTATGTTCGAAGCTAAATACTTGCACCTCTCCGGATCTATTTCTGTTGGCTTTTACCGGTTTATCTCAGACACTAAACACTATTAAATGTTATCCTAAGATTCATGATTTTCAGATAATACCCCTGCCTCATCTTTTCTGGTATCAATTACATCATTCTTGTCCTGCCCGGTATGATTGACATTCCCATATACACATTAAATTCGATGAAGTTATTTTCACTTTTAACGGCTTAGTAGTATCTTAAGCCAATACAACCGGCATACAAACAGTCCTGATTTATTCAAACCACCGATCATTCGGGATCGTCAGTAAGAGCCTTGCTAAGCTATATATAACAATTGGGCTTCTCATCGCCAGCACATTGATTGATGTACTGGGGTTTACGTTAATTGAGGATTTCACACTTCTGGAAGCGTTTTTTATGACTGTAATCACATTGTCAACGGTAGGGTTTGAGGAGGTACAACCGTTGAGTAATGCCGGAATGATATTTACCGGCTTTTAAATCGTATTTAATTTAGTAATATTCGAATATGTGATCCCCTCCATAACTGTGTATTTGTTTGAAGGAGAACCGAAGAGAGCTTTTCGATTTTATATGACTACACGGGATCTGAAAAAACCGCATAACCACGTCACTGTTTGCGGATTTGGCCGAAACCGCAGAAAGGCATGCGAGGAACTTCTTGCTGACGGCAAGGAATTTATCGTCATCGATCAAAATCCGGATGTTTACGAATCCATATCAGAAACATACAAGGATATTAAAATTCTGAGAGAAGGCGCAACGGCGGATGATGTATTAATACACGCAGGTCTGGAATGAGCCTCCATGCTTATTACCACATTGCCAAGTGACGCCGACAATGTTTTTATACTCCTTATTATCAGTATGTTAAATCATGCCGTTATCATTATTGCACGTGCTTCGGACGAAAACTCCGTAAGCAAACTATACCGGTCGGGAGCCACCCATGTTATTATAACTGACAACCTGGGAGGGTTATATATGACCTGGTTAATCACAAAACCTTATGTGATCGGGTTTCTTGATTTATTGAGTGGTTCTGATGTGCTTTTTGTTCTGGAAGAGTTTATTACGAAGAATTCAAGGATGAATACAGAGACGAAAAAATCAGACATCTGGGAATCAGGAAAAATACCGGATCCACAATTATCGCATATAAAGAAAAAGGACATAACTTTATTTTCAACCCGCATTCGGAAGTCACAATCAGCCCGAATGGTGTTTTCATTTTGTTAGGTGATGATAATGACCTGGCAGCATTCAGGAAGAAATACATCAGGTCCTGACATACGGGGTGTCTAAGTCTAAAACCCGATTTTAGCGCCCTTATACCCATGTTGTTCAATGTCACGGGCAGTATTTTCCACTTTTTCTTTTAACTCTTCCTTGTATTTGCGCAATCCATCTGCAACATCTTCTTCATAGCTTCCGACAATGCGCGCTGCAATGAGACCTGCATTTTTTGCTCCATCCAATGCGACCGTTGCCACTGGAATGCCTGCTGGCATTTGCAAAATAGACAGAATAGAATCCCATCCATCAATGGAATTCCGGGATTTTATGGGTACTCCAACTACCGGTAAGGTTGTCAGAGAGGCCACCATTCCCGGCAGGTGTGCTGCGCCTCCGGCTCCGGCAATGATTACTTTCAATCCTCTTTCCCTTGCCTCTTCGGCATATTTGATCATGCGATGTGGGGTGCGGTGTGCCGAAACAATAGTAACTTCAAAAGGTATGTTGAGTTCCTCAAGTATTTCAGCAGCCTCTGACATTACTTTCAGATCTGATTTGCTGCCCATAATAATCCCGACTTTTGGAGCGGTCATGATATTACTTTTAACGTTTTCTTAACAAATTCAACTTTAGCTTTCAGGTTTTCGATATCCCTGTCTGTAATAGTAACATGCCCCATCTTTCTGA
Source organism: Bacteroidota bacterium (assembly GCA_022567155.1). Taxonomy (GTDB): domain Bacteria; phylum Bacteroidota; class Bacteroidia; order Cytophagales; family Cyclobacteriaceae; genus SZUA-230. The sequence continues at coordinate 37,187 of JADFHN010000005.1, read as the reverse complement.
AAGGCCTGGTAACCCGTTTCCCGTACAAATGTACATGAGTTCCTTCAATTGCAAGTACTTCATTGATACCCTTAAACCTGGCCACGCCATTATAGCCCTCCTCCCCAAGCAGGTTTACCATGGCAGTAGGTATTACTATTTCAGTATCTCCCAGAGGCATATCAAGAATGGAACGCCAGTGCTGCTCAAACTGGGAGGTGATATTACCTTCAATGGTTTGATGTCCGCTGTTATGTGTGCGGGGAGCAATCTCATTTACAAGCACCTCGCTCTCCCTGGTAACAAACATTTCTACTGACAGAATGCCCGTCATTCCAAGTGTCTTTATTACACGTTCCGCAGTTTCTTTTGCCCGCGTGGCAATATCACCGGCAATATCGGCCGGTGAAAACAGGTATTCCACAAGGTTGTGTTCAGGATGAAATACCAGTTCCACTACAGGAAACGATTTAATTTCTCCTGATTTGTTTTGTGCTACGATAACTGAAATTTCTTTATCAAATTCGATAAATCGTTCGATCAGCCCTTTTGCATCAAATGCTTTGTCAAGCTGCTCCGGTGTATTTATTACACGCACTCCTCGTCCGTCGTATCCTTCTCGCGCTAACTTATTAACCATCGGTATCCAGCTTTTCATAGCCCGGACTTCAGAGGCATTGTTTACAATTTCAAAAGGCGCCGTTGGAATATTGTGGTCTTTATAAAATAGCTTTTGTGCTGCCTTATCCTGGATCAGACTTATGATTTCCGGCTGCGGATATACTTGCTTCCCTTCGTCCTGTAGTTTTTTCAGCGCCTCTGCATTCACATTCTCGATTTCAATGGTAAGCATGTCACAGTCTTTGCCAAACCTGTACACTGTTTCGAAATCGGTGAGTTTGCCGGTTGTAAAACGATTTGTCAAACCCCGGCAGGGAGCATCCGGATCAGGGTCGAGGATGGCAATGCTTAGGTTGTAATCAATGCCCGCCTGTATTAGCATTCTTCCCAACTGACCACCCCCCAAAATACCGATGCGGGTTTCAGTGAAGCGTTTTTGCATTCCGGAAAATAATTAGAAAAGTGCGGGTAACTTGTCTTTTTCGGAAATGATATCTTCAAAATCGATTCCGGCCTTTTTTAATGAATATATAAGGAACCTGATTTCCTTTACATGCACCGTACCGTCAACTTCCGATATCCGGTAGAGCCAACCGAATGCCCGGAGTTTTTCTTCATCCTCACACATGGATATTTCTTCCAGCCCTTTGTTATATACTTCTTTTTCAGACAGTACTTTGGCATACCTTATAAAATTGTCAAGGTAATCCAAAGATATACCTTCGTATTGGCAGATTTTTTTTAGTGCATCAACCTCCGTTTCATCTATTACTCCATCTGCGGCAATGATTAAGTAAGAGAGAAATAAAAGTCCGTTATTAAAATGATTGTTCGTGAGCATTGAAATTGAAAATTAAAATACGGGAATAAAAATACTAAAAATATCAGACAACCATGCGAATGATTATCAGGAAGGAAAAATAATGCCCATATTTTCCATCAACTTGCTGGCATTAAAGCTTTTACAAATACCCGGATTTATCTTGTAATCAAATACAATTTCGTCATTTATAATTTTGCTTGAAAAACTAAAGTTCGAAACATGATCTGTTTTTCCAGCCAGTTCACCCAGTGCAATGTCGTGAGTAGAAACTAACCCTATACAATTATTCCCAGCCAACTGATGTATGAGCGCTTCTGCACCTTTGTGCCGGTCTTTAGAATTTGTCCCCTTTAAAATTTCATCCAGCAGATAAAAAACAGGTTCTTCAGATGTATCAAGTAAATCAAGCAGTTGCCTGATACGCTTAAGCTCTGCATAAAAAGATGAAATATGTTCTACAAGGTTATCTGTTGTTCGCATACCCGAAAATAATCTGACATAAGGGATCGTCGCTTTTTTTGCACATACGGGCCCTCCTGCAAGACCCAGCACGAGGTTTATGCCCAAGGTTCGAAGAAATGTGCTTTTACCTGACATATTAGAGCCGGTGATTATTATAACAGTGCCTTTTTCCTCCATCACAAAATCGTTGCAAATCCGCTCTTTTCGAGCAATTAGTGGATGGCCTCCTTCTGAAATCTCCAGTTTATAAGCAAAGCCAATTTCAGGAAGGTTAAATTCGTTATGCGTAAATAAGGTACCTGCAAGACTGCAGACTGCTTCAAGAGTGGCAATGGTGTCTATCCAGGCGTACACCCTTTTACTGTTATCTTCTTTCCATCTTTCGGCTTTCGATAATAAATGGATATCGAGCAAAAAAATAAGGTTTAGCAGGAAGTAAAAACTGTTAGCCCTTGCTTCAAACCATTGTAGATACCTATTAAGCAGGTGTATCTGACCGGAGGCTAATAAGCTGTCTTCAACGAGGTTTTTTTGAAGCTTACGCAAATAATCGCAACGAAAATCTTTTTGCTCTGCTTTGATAATTAGTGCATAATAAGCTTTAATATCATGTACGCTTTTTGAGGTGTATTCTCCGGTTGTTTTTAAAAGTTGAAATACCCTGCTCAACACCAGTCCGTTCAGAAATAATGAAAGGATAAACCAGTAATAAGGTAAATGAAACCAAATAAGTCCTGCAAGTGCCGTCAGTGTTATACACGGAAGCAAAATTTTTAGCCCGTTAAGAAATGTATTTGAATATACCGTGGAGGGCGTATGGAGCCAATCATAAAATCCTGTAAGGTCTGATCCTGACTGGCTGTAGTGCATGGCAGAAGCCTGGAATTCCTGCCGCCATTCGTTTTCTGATGCCAGTTCATTTACAGCTTCCTGTCTGTGGCCAAGCTCCTTCCGGGGTGCACAAATGCTGAGCCATGATGCTATCTTTATCCGGCCGGATGTGGTAGATGTTCGGTTAACCAACTGATACAATGAATGCTGTCCAAACATATCCAGATCAGAGGAGTATGGATGATTGTCATCAATAAATTCTGATCCGTTATCGAGTCCGGAAAGGTCTCCTTCCAGTCGCTTTATCTCCTTCTCGTTAATCTCTGCCATGAACCTTGCCTGATCCATTTCGTACCTGATTTTATTATGGCGGGAAACAAGAAAGAGAAATAGGGCACCGGTAATAAACAAGGCCAAAAATATAAGCGATGCATCTCTGCTGTTAGCAAAATATATGGCGGCAACAGACCCAATGAGAAATACCACTACCCTCAGAAAGGCAATATATTTGTACTTTCCCTGCCAGCTTCGGGTTAAAGAATCAAAATTCTGATGCCGTTGCTTAAAAAATTGTTTTTCTGCCACTTAAATATATTTGGCGCAACAAAGTATTATTTGACGGATTTTTCACTTTCTGCAATCACTGCAGAAGACAGCGCGGTATCGACATCAGCTTTCAGTTCCTTATCCTTATTCCGGTTTTCGTTAAACCACGCCAGTAAGCTCACCAGGCCAATGGTGAATACCATATAATAAACAAAGGTAGGTATTGGTAACGGGTCGCCTTGGGCGTAGGAGTGCAGGCCTGACAGGTAAAAATTAACTCCGAAATAAGTCATCAGCACCGAACCGAAGCCAATTACCGTAGCGAAATTGAATGCAAAGAATCCTTTGAGCCCCGGAATAAAACGCATGTGCAAAATAAAGGCATACACAATAATAGTCGTGAGCGCCCATGTTTCTTTCGGGTCCCAGCCCCAGTACCGGCCCCATGATTCGTTGGCCCAGACGCCACCCAGAAAATTACCGATGGTAAGCAACACCAGCCCCGCGGTAAGCGTCATTTCTGTGATGAAGCTCAACTCCTGCACTGTAAGGTCAAGCCGTAAGTGATTCTCTTTATTTTTGAGTATCATGATGATCAGACTCATAAATGCCAGTAAAGCTCCCAGGCCGAGAAATCCATAACTGGCTGTAATGGCCGACACATGTATGGTGAGCCAGTATGAGCGCAGTACCGGCACCAGGTTTGTTATTTCCGGATCCATCCAGCTTAAATGCGCCACCATTAATATGATGCCTGCTAGAATAGCTGTCACCGACAAAGTAATCGGAGATTTCTTGCTTAATAAAATACCTGCCAACAGCCCGGTCCAGGCAATATAAATCATAGATTCAAAGCCATTGCTCCACGGTGCACGGCCTGCTATATACCACCTTAATATCAGCCCTGCAGTATGTACGGCAAAGCCTGCAATAATCAGTATACCAAGGAAAAGGATGATTTTCCGTAGCTGAATACGTGGGTTTAAGAGTTCCACAAACAACACGATCAACAGCATAAATCCAACTAAAGTGTAATAAGGAAACAATCTTTTGAACAAGTACAGCTTGTTATACAAAATCTCAAACTTTATTTTCGATGCAGGCGGTATTACATCAGCACCGTAGCGCTTCTGGTAATTTCCAATTCCCATAATAATATCGTCAGCTTCTTTATAATTGCCCGTAGAATCTGCTTCGGCAAGTAAATTAAAATATTGTGTGAATACAATTCGTACGAAAAGGGAGTCATCCCTGTTCATCCCGGTCAGGTCATCAAAAGGAGAAGCCCAATTGTTATCTGAATGTTCCGGTATAGGAAAAACTTTTAGAAAAGAGCCCTGATAGATCATAAAAACAATGTTGGCTCGTTCGTCCACTGCAAGGATATCCTTATCGAACCTGGAGCGTTCCGATGGGTTCTTCGCAAACACCTCATCTACATAATTTTTGAGCTTGTAATTTCCTTGTGCATCAAAGAAATCGTCAAACCGGGCATATTTTCCGCTGATTCCCAGCAATTTCATTACACCTTCATCACCTACTTTGATCATCGGAGTCCCCTGCCATTTTTCGGGGTCAGTCATCATTCCGAGGAATACCTGCTCCGGCGTCAATTCATCCCAAGTGATTTTTTTGGTTATTTTCCGTACCAGGTCGCTTATCAGCGTATTTATCGGAACCATCCGGCCATCGTTTTTCTGGTACAATAGTGCACCAAACCGGGCGGCATGCTCCCGGTCAATCGCTTTATAACCTGGATCTACGGCCAATGCATTTGGATTAATACCGGCGAAGGCAATAATAAAGACAACAGCGGCTGTTATTGATTTTCGCTTATGGTGGATTTCATTGATAAGTTTAGACAATTGCGAAAAACGAGTGTTTCTTGAAAAAAGAACAGCAATTAACCCGGCTGCAAGCATCGCGTATCCTATATACGTAATAAGTGTACCCCAAAAATCATGATTCAATGAAAGGATGGTGCCTAGCTCGTCCTTATCGTACGAGGACTGAAAAAATCTGTATCCCCGGTAATTAAGAATATTGTTCATGAAAATCCGGAATGGCTTTGTAATACCCCTTTGATAATCATGAACAATCACTTCGCTGGCAAATGACGCCGGGCTTTCCGACCCTGGATATCGGTCCAGTTGAAAGTCAACCAGTTCGATGGTAAAAGGTACCTGCTCCAGAAGAGAGCCGTAAGAGATCGATACATTCGTTCCGGAAATGTTGATCGTTGCTGGTTCTCCAATAATTCCTTTACCACCCATCACCACCACATCTTCGGTGGTATTTTTATCCGAAACAGAAAAAACCACAGCATCATACATTCCCCCCTCTCCCCGAGGCATAGAAACGAGCTTCAGTTTTCCATTAGGTGTAAAATCTGATAAAACGAAATTAACGTCGTTTATGGTATAGAGATTCCGCATCTGAAAGGGGTGGAACATATTGCTTTCCAGTTCACCCTGTTCCTGCGTATTCATCGATATATAGCTGATCGGAGCCGGAGCCCTGAATAATAAGTTACCGTTATCAATAATTACATGGATATCATCCACATGAGTGGTATCTCCAAAACTTAAATGAATACCACCGATATCTGCAATTTCATTTTCCCGGACAAACTTATTTTGCCTTCCGGCAGAGCCTGCTATCACCACAGTCAGGTACATACTGCCCTCAGGATCTTCGGAGAGTACCTGGGATGCCCGGGGAATAAATACCTTGAGTTCTACAGAAACCGAAGATGATCCGGATTCGAAACTTTTTTTAAATTTGTTTTTGACAAGGTTCGAAAACAAGACATTTTTCTTGTAATGATAGTTGTCTGTTCCGCTTGTAACATCAACCTGTACATATATATCATTAGATACATATGTATTTGTGGACTCTCCTTCACGTATATGCATAATACCTTCAAAACCGAAAAAGCGTGTGATTGCTGCTCCGATAATGATTACGATAAAAGCTACGTGTAAAAGCAATGAAGGGATTTTTGATTTCTGATAAAGTTTTTTTGTGAAAATCACACCAACCATATTTACAATAAGCATTACCAGTAATACTTCAAACCAGGTTGCATTATAAACAACGGTTTTGGCAGCTACCGTTCCAAAATCATTTTCGATGAAAGTTGCCGTTGCTATAGAAATCCCAAACAGTATAAGTAACATCCCCATGAAAGACGTGGAAATAAAAAACCGTAAAAATCTCATACCGTATCGGGATATAGTTTGCTATATAGTTTATCTTTTCACAAAGGGTGCAAAGGTATTCTTTTATTCAGGTTTGATAAATCAAAATCTGTTCTTTTATTTAAAGTCAAAATCAAAACATCCGGTGTGATATCAGTGAAAATATAGAGAATGTAGGTTATCATTTAAAAATCAGATAACTTTGCAGTCTTTTAAAAAAAACGGGTATGGCTGTGCCAAAGTAAGTATGTGGAGGCACAACGGACGTGATCCGGAACTTAAAAACAGAAGAAAAAAAGATGGCAGTAAAAATCAGATTAGCGCGTCGGGGACGCAAGAAGCTGGCAATATACGACGTGATCGTAGCAGACGCCAGAGCACCACGGGATGGTCGTTTTATTGAAAAACTTGGTACTTATAATCCAAATACCAACCCTGCAACTATCAACATCAACGAAGACAAGGCATTTGACTGGATTATGAAAGGGGCACAGCCTACCGATACGGCAAGAGCAATACTTTCTTACAAAGGTGTAATGTTACGAAAGCATCTTCAGGTGGGTGTAGCCAAAGGAGCCATTTCACAAGACGAAGCTGACAAGCGGTTGTCGAAGTGGTTGGAAGAAAAGCGTAAACAGATTCAGGCTGGAACCGACCGTTTGTCGAAAGAAGCAGCTGAAACTGCAAATAAACTCCAAGCAGCAGAAACAAAGGTAAAAGAAGCGCGCACAGAGGCGCTTCTGAAAAAACAACAGGAACTAGCTGAAGCTGCACTGGCAGCAGCCAAACAAACAGAAGTAGCAATTGCAGAAGCAGAAGGCTCTGAAACTTCCACGGAAGAACCAGTAGTTGAAAAAACAACTGAGGAAGCTGCAACCACGGATAGCCCTTCAGAAGGAGAAGCAGAAGCTATGGTGAAAGAAACACAGGATGTGGAAGCTACTGAAGCAGAGGTGAAAGAAGAAACAGCCGCAGAGGCGAAACCGGAAGAACCTTTATCTGAGGCTGAAGCCAAAGTTCAAGCTGATGTTGCAGCGGAAGAAGTATCTGCTGAAGCTGGCAAAGAAACGGCGGCAACTGAAGAACCAGAGGCAGCATCAGTCTCCGACGAAGCTCCTGAAGCAACAGAGGTGGCAAAGGAAGAGCCGGCAGCTGAGGCGAAACAGGAAGAACCTGTGACAGAGGCAGAAGCTGATGTAGCAGCAGAAGAGACAACTGGAAAAGCCCCGGAAAAGCCGGAAACAAAGGAAACAGAACCAAAGACTTCTGATGAACCTAAAGAAAAAGACGGCACAGAAGAAGAGAAAAAGTAAAATTTACAGCTGTGACAATTAATGAGTGCTTCCAGTTGGGGTATGTCATTAAACCACACGGGCTGAATGGGGAAGTAGATGTGTTTTTAGACACAGATTTCCCTGAAAATTATACGCATCTGGAATCAGTTTTTGTAGAAATAATACAAAAACTGGTTCCATTTTTTATTGAATATATTCAGATCAGAGGCAATAAGGCGCTGATTAAGTTCAGCGAGGTAGATTCTGTTGAAAATGCACGGAAAATAAAAGGATGTACGCTACACCTTCCTGCCACGCTCCTGCCACCTTTAAAAGGGAATGCGTTTTATTTCCATGAGGTGATTGGGTATGATGTCGTAGATAACACTGAAGGCTCACTGGGTCAGGTAGTCAAATTTTATAACTATCCCAACCAGGATTTATTGGCCGTTGTTTACAGGGACAAAGAGGTGCTGATTCCATTGAATGATGACATCATTAAACATGTAAGCCGCACTAAAAAACAGATTGAAGTTGCACTTCCGGTTGGTTTGCTTGAAATTTACCTCGGCAATTGATCTCATATATTCATGCGCTTTGATATTATCACCTGTCTTCCGGGGCTACTTGATGGCCCTTTTAATGATTCTATTCTGAAAAGAGCCCGCGAAAAAAAGCTCGTGGAAATTCATGTACATGATCTCCGTGATTTTGCTATGAAAAAGCACCGGCAGGTAGATGACTATGCCTATGGAGGAGGCGCCGGAATGGTGCTTATGATTGAGCCAATTAACGGATGTATTAAAAAACTAAAAGGAGAACGAAGCTATGATGAAATCATTTATATGAGTCCTGACGGATATTTGTTTAATCAGCGTGAGGCCAACAAGCTGTCGATGAAAAAAAATATCATCATTATATGTGGGCATTACAAAGGTGTTGACGAACGGGTACGAGAGCACCTGATCACAAGAGAGATAAGTATCGGCGATTATGTGATGTCAGGAGGGGAACTTGCCGCAGCCGTGGTGGTGGATGCTGTTACACGACTGATCCCCGGTGTGTTGTCGGATGAATCATCGGCGCTGACTGATTCATTTCAGGATAATCTGGTGGCGCCACCCGTTTATACCCGACCGGCTGATTTTGAAGGCATGGAAGTTCCTGCCATATTATTGTCAGGTAATCAAAAAACCATTGAAGCCTGGCGGTTTGAAAAGGCTGTAGAAAGAACCAAAAAGCGAAGGCCGGATATGCTGGATGAAGAATAGATGTCTGATGATTAATTTTGTTAAAAGATAACAAATCTTTTAACTTACATGACGATTCACTAATTTTGCAATCCATTTTTCAGGTAGAACCTAATTCTATATAATCATGAGTGAGCTGATGAAGATTGTTGAAGCGGAATATAAGGACGTGAGAAGCAAGTATCCTGACTTTAAAGCTGGTGATACAATAAATGTACACGTAAAAATCCGTGAGGGAAGCAAAGAAAGAATACAGCAGTTTCAGGGCACGGTTATCCAGCGAAGGCACCCGAATACTAACGGTGAGACCTTTACCGTAAGAAAGGTATCGAATGGAATTGGCATCGAACGCAAATTTCCCCTGCTTTCACCTAACCTCGACAAAATTGAAGTTATTCGAAGAGGATCCGTGAGAAGGGCAAGATTATTTTATCTTCGTGGACTCCAGGGTAAAGCAGCAAAGATCAGAGAAAAAAAATAGCCGGCAACAACCGGCCTTTTTTTTTAATTTGCAGTATATTATTTCGTTGCTATTTAAAATCTCTTAATTACAGGTTCATCAAAAAATTGGATAACTTTGTGCCTGCCATTCCGGTGGCGTAAAACCATTTGATCTATTTATTTATGGCATGGTTTAAAAGGAAAGACAAGGGAATACTTACTCCCACTGCACAAAAAATGGAAGCCCCTGACGGGCTGTGGTATAAGACCCCCAAAGGTAAATTCATCCATACACGTGAGTTAAAAAATAATGCCTATGTCAGCCCGGAGGACGGATACCATGTACGCATCGGCTCAAAAGAGTATTTCGAAATTCTGTTTGACAACAACTCGTTTAAAGAATTAGATGAAAATATGGTTTCATCTGACCCACTGGGCTTTACTGATAGCAAACCCTATCCTGAAAGAATCAAAGCGGGTCAAAAGAAAACGGGACTAAAAGATGCGATTCGTACAGCCTATGGCAAAATGAACGGCATAGACATTACGATCGGGTGCATGGATTTTGGTTTTATCGGTGGCTCCATGGGATCTGTGGTTGGCGAAAAAATTTCCAGAGCCATTGACCATGCACTGAAACACAAAATTCCACTGCTTATCATTTCCAAATCAGGTGGGGCGAGAATGATGGAAGCAGGCTTTTCATTGATGCAGATGGCAAAAACTTCTGCAAAACTTGCCCTGCTTTCCGAAGCCAAAATACCTTATATCTCCTTGCTTACTGACCCTACCACAGGTGGAGTTACAGCTTCTTACGCCATGCTGGGTGATTTTAACATTGCCGAACCCGGCGCCCTGATAGGATTTGCAGGCCCCCGCGTGATACGCGAAACTATTGGCAAAGACCTGCCGAAAGGATTTCAAAGTTCAGAGTTTGTGCTTGATCATGGATTCCTTGATTTTATTGTTGACCGAAGGCAGCTAAAAACCAAACTCACTACCATGCTGAAAATGCTGGAAAATTAATCCACGTGTTGTATAAATTTGAAACTACGCGTCGTGTGCCATTTTAATAATCCAGGAAACTGAAACCGACAGCCAGGTTGAAATATGAATATTGCGATTTGTTGCTTTCGACGGCATACTGGTTTTTGGCTGCCAGGTTTAATCCCATATTAAAATTCAGAGGAATAAAAATGCTGACTTCCGGGGCAAATTCCAGGTGCCGGTTGTTATTTACAAAAGCCACCTGCCCGATTGCCGTTCTTTGCAACGACCTGTATGTTCACAACCCTAAACAAATATATGGCGCAGCTTCATCATGTCCCTTCAGATAGTAACGGCCCACAACAAGTATGGGCAACGTGTTAAGATATTCCTGGAATTAAATCAGTAACATCTGATTGCAAACTGTCGTTACAATCTTAACTTAGCATGATGCGCCTCATAAATCGTCCGGTTCTTTGCAACTACTATGTTACTTACAAATGCAATGCAACATGTCACTTTTGCGATATCTGGGAAAAACCATCGCCCTATGCTGATCCTGATACCGTAAGGCAAAACCTGGCGGAACTTAAGAAACTTGGCGTTAAAGTGATCGATTTTACAGGCGGTGAGCCCTTGCTACACAGAAAAATCGACCAGTTACTTCATGAGGCCAAAAAAATGGGATTCATTACAACACTTACCACTAATTGCCTGCTTTACCCAAAATGGGCAGAGAGGATTGCCGGACTTGTAGATATGCTGCATTTCTCTCTTGACTATTATGACGCCGAAAAACACAACCTGTCAAGAGGTGTGAATTGTTACGATCATGTAATGCGTTCAATTGAAATTGCCAGGCGTCTGCATGAAAGGCCTGATATTCTTTTTACTGTATTCGAAGAAAATATTGATGAAATACAGCCCGTTTATGACAACATTTGCAAAACCCAAAACATGATCCTTTTATTAAATCCTGTTTTCGACTACAACCAGGTTGAAACCGGCCCGCAATTATCAACTAAAACGCTTGATTTGCTTTTGAAATGGGGAAAAAAGCCCGGCATCCATCTCGATGAAGCCTTTATACAGCTCAGAAAAGATGGAGGAAACCATATTGAAAATCCTGTTTGCAAAGCCGGGAGTTCGACAATCGTTATCGGTCCCGATAATCATTTAATTGTTCCCTGCTATCATCTTGGAATTAAAAAATTTGCCATTAGCAACAACCTGTCAGAGCTGTACGGATCACCTGAAGTCCGGAAGATAGTGGAAATGGAAGGCAGGCTTCCTGAATGCGAAGGTTGTACCATCAACTGTTATATGCAGCCTTCTTTTGCAGTTGAAATAAATAAATACTGGTTCAGATCACTACCCTCTACATTGAAATACACACTTAAAAAAGGTACCTGGAAAAACCTCGTTTTCGGGTAAAATCCGGGGCTGTCTTCATGCCATATTTCATTATAAAAAAATCCTGTCCCTTTAAGCATTTAATCTTTTAATAAATATATTTGTAACCTTGAAAATATTCGGGTTTTGAACAACATAAGTCTCTTATGGGAACAGTAGTAATTTCCTCTGTTATTTCATTCACTGTCATTATTCTGGCACTTGTTTTTATTCTTTTATATGCGCAATCTCACCTGGTACAAAGAGGAGATGTAAAAATCATAATAAACAATGATGATGAGCACCCACTGATCACCTCAGCAGGCTCTACATTACTTTCAACCTTATCGGCTCAAAAAATATTTCTTCCCTCCGCATGCGGCGGCGGCGGAACTTGTGCCATGTGCAAATGTGTGATTGAATCAGGCGGTGGTGATGTGCTACCCACAGAAATCGGACACCTGAACCGAACCGAACAGCAAGGTAATGTCAGGCTTGCCTGCCAGGTAAAAGTAAAGGAGGACATGAATATTCTTATTTCGGAAGAAATATTCGGGATTAAGAAAATGGAATGTGAAGTGGTTTCGAACTACAACGTTTCTACTTTTATCAAAGAATTTGTTATGAAACTTCCTGATGGAGAAATACTGGATTTTCAATCAGGAGGATATGTACAAATAGATGTACCGGAAGTTGAGGTAGATTTTAAAGATATAGAAATAAAGCCTCATCGAGAGCTGGAACACCCTGACGACGTTTTTAAAGTCGATTGGGATAATTTCGGGATGTGGAATTTGAAAATGAAGAATGATGAGCCCCTCTATAGAGCATACTCCATGGCCAATCATCCTGCTGAAGGCAACATTGTAATGCTCGACATCCGTATTGCCACTCCTCCATGGGACCGGAAGGCCAATAAATTTATGAATGTAAATCCGGGAATCTGTACTTCATATATATTTTCAAGAAAACCCGGAGATAAGGTTACAATTTCCGGGCCTTACGGCGAATTTTTTATTAATCCTACAGACAGAGAGATGGTATATGTTGGAGGTGGGGCCGGTATGGCACCCCTTAGATCACATATTTTCCACTTATTTCATACCGAAAAAACAGTGAGAAAGGTATCATACTGGTACGGTGGAAGGTCGCGGAAAGAACTTTTTTACATTGATCATTTCAGAAATATTGAAAAAAACTTCCCCAATTTTCAATTTAACATTGCACTTTCGGAGCCTCTTCCTGAAGACAACTGGACAATAAAATCCAGTTTGGAAGACAAGGAGCATGACGGCTATGTGGGTTTTATTCATCAGTCGTTGTATGATAATTACCTAAAAAATCATTCCGAACCAGAAGATATCGAATATTACCTATGTGGCCCGCCTTTGATGAATTCCGCTGTACTGAAAATGCTGGATGATCTTGGTGTACCGGAAGAAAATATTCGGTTCGACGATTTTGGCGGCTAGTATTCTAAAAGAAATTGCAAAATGTGAGAAAATCTGGGTTTTCTACTTTTGTTATATCTTTAGTGGTTAATAATTCACAACATGGATCTCAAGCTATTCCTTTCGCCGATATCTGAAGAGTTATACTCTGGTGTTACATCCGTTAGTTCCTTTTATAAAAATATAAATGTAAACGGTGAGTCCATGCCTGATTATAAGGACCACGACATAGCCCTTATCGGTATTCAGGACGATCGGGGCGCCAGTCAGCCAAACGGATTTGCAACTGCTGCAGATGCTGTAAGAAAGAAACTTTATATCCTGAAAAGAGGTTTTGGCCGCTATCATATACTCGACCTGGGCAATCTGGCAAACGGCATCAGCATTGACGAAACCTATAGGCGCATGAAAGAAGTGAGCGAGTTTCTGATTTCAAAAAATGTACTCCCTGTATTTTTTGGCGGCAGCCATGATATGGATTATGGTCAGTATATTGCCTATGAGGGGTTGAATAAATTAGTTAGTGTGCTGAATATTGATGCTTTTCTCGACATGGAAGAAAATACCAGCAACAACCGAATGCATATTCAACATATTTTGCTTCATGATCCGAACTTTCTTTTTAACTACAGCCATCTGGCATACCAGAGCTACCTGATAGAATCTAAAACCGTAGAAGTTCTGGAAAAATTGTATTTCGAAACTTACCGCGTAGGGCATCTGCGGGCACACATTACCGAAATGGAACCGGTAATCCGGAATGCCGATATGATATCATTTGATATTACCGCCATCAAATCGGCCGACGCTCCGGGCAGTACACGGCCCCAACCATTTGGCCTGACCGGTGAGGAAGCCTGCCAGATATGCTGGTATGCCGGAATGAACGAAAAACTCAGCTCCATCGGTTTTTATGAATACGATCCAGGCATGGATGATGCCTCCCAAAAAACCGCATCGGTGGTGGCAACTATGATCTGGTATTTCATTGAAGGATTTTATAATCAGAAAGATCACAAAGATTTCAAATCAAATGAATATACAAATTATGTGGTTTCTATGCCATCAACGAATGAAACCATTAAATTTTTTAAAAGTATGTTGAGCGACAAGTGGTGGATGGAAGTGCCTTATCCTGAAGGAAATGAAAAATTTTCACGAAACTGCATCGTGCCCTGCAGCTACTCCGACTACGAAACTGCCATTAATGGTGAATTGCCCGATCGGTACATTTCTACACATGCACGACTGATTTAAGAGCAGGTACTCTGATTTAACATTTCCTCATATGGCTAGGCTCATGGATTTCCCTAGCCAGCTCTACCGGTTCCTTGATTATAATGTCACATTCCGGTGCAGGCTTTCTTCAAGGCTGATAATGGTTTCGGTACGAACAATACCATCTATTTTCTGGATTTTATCGTGTAAAATATCTTTCAGATGACCGGTGTCTTTGCACAAAAGTTTTATGAACATGGAATAATTTCCCGTTGTATAGTGGAGCGAAACTATTTCCTTAATTTCCTTTAGATTTATAAAAACCTCATCGTACAACGAGCTTTTTGAAAGGTAAATCCCCAGGAAAGCCGTCAGGCCATAGCCCAGTTTGGCAAAATCAAGAATCAATGTACTACCATTTACAATTCCGGCTTGTTCCATTTTATTCATACGTACATGTACGGTGCCTCCCGATACATGCACTTTTCTTGCTACGTCGGTATAGGCTTTCTTGGCATCCAGGGTCAGGATGTTCAGAATGGCAAGATCAACGTTATCAATTTCATAATTTTTAACCATAATATAGTAAAGTATTTATCAATTATCTAATATAATAGCTATATTAATAAAAATTATGTATTTATTACTTACTTTAGTTGAATTATTTGCAATAAATGTATGGATATACTTACTTTGTATCAATCAATGTTCTTTAACTAACAACAAAAGACATTATTACTATACTGTAGGGTGATGGAATGCGGAAGACATACCCTCCTGTCCCGGGGGTGAGGATAACGGATAAACCATTACGCTTTCAGCGTGAATGGCTAACTGCCTCGTGGAGGTTCGAACCCTCCCTCTACAGCTATTTATAAAGTTCAAATAGTTTAGCTACAGATACATTTAATTTCCTAAAGATCTCTTTGTGATTTCAATCCGGAAATTGAATGATACAAAACCCCTTGGTCCTGAATTGGATCAGGGGTTTTTGTTTTTGTTACCATAGGACCTGAATGCTTTTATTACTCCTCTGCCCGGTAAAAAATCAGCAATAGATTTAGGCCTGCTGATAAAATCAAGCCTCATTGTGCTCCGTACGGGAAACTTTTTTTAATTTCGTGCCGTTAGCATATACATAAAATCATAATCATATGCATATATTCACAACCATCTGTTCACTCTCAACTGTTGTATTTATAGCGATTTCCTGTTCGGATAAGTCGCTGGATGCCCAGCAGGTCATCGATAAATCAATTGAAGCATACGGGGGGATACAGTTATATACATCGGACATTGAATTTGATTTCAGAGACAAACATTACAGGTCCTATACAAACTGGGATGAAATGTCGTATGAAAGAATGTTTGAAGACGATAGTCTTGGAGATGTACATGATGTGCTCAACAACGACGGCTTTACAAGAACGGTAAATGGCAGAGTAGTAGAACTCGACGAGGAATGGACCGGGAAATATTCACAGTCAGTCAATTCAGTAATTTACTTTTTCAGGATTCCGTTCAACCTGAACGACGCTGCTGTAAACAAGGAACTGCTTCCGGATGCAACCATCAGAGGAAAGGAATATTACAAAGTGCGCATTTTATTTGACCAGGAAGACGGAGGTGAAGACTATCAGGATCACTTCATTTACTGGGTCCATAAAGAAACATTCATTATCGACTATTTTGCATACTCTTACTCTACCGACGGAGGTGGTAAGCGATTCAGGGAAATGATAAATATAAGAGATATAAACGGTCTCAAGGTTGTGGATTATATCAACTATGAACCCAAAAATGTAAATACGTCACTCGAAGATTTCGACACATATTTTGAACAGAGCGGAATGGAAGAATTGTCACGGATTGAAAATCAAAAAATCGTAGTAAAATATCTTTAATGTCTGCCCGGATTTAGTCATTTTTGAATCAAAATTCATTTACAATGGCAGAAAATAGGCTGGCTATATTTGCCTCTGGAAGTGGCACCAATGCAGAGGAGTTTTTCAGATATTTTAATCATCACCCATTTATAAAAATAGTTGCACTGCTTTCAAATAATCCGGATGCGTTCGCATTGAAAAGGGCGGATAATCAGGGCATACCGATAAATGTCTTTTCAAAGAATTCGTTTTACAAATCGGATGAAACGCTGACTTACCTGCAGAGCAACCTGATAAGTCATATTGTGCTTGCCGGTTTTATGTGGCTGATTCCTGAAAATATTGTTAACGAATACAAGAGCCGGATTTACAATATTCACCCGGCCCTGCTTCCGAAGTATGGCGGAAAGGGCATGTATGGTGATCGTGTTCACCGGGCCGTCATCGAAAACGGAGAAGCGGAATCTGGCATTTCCATTCACTATGTAAATAATAAATTTGACGAAGGCAAAATCATCTTTCAGGCAAAATGCCCTGTATTGCTGGATGATACACCGGATTCACTTGCCGGACGTATCCACCAGCTGGAGTATGCTCATTACCCAAGGGTAATAGAAGAGGTGATCTCAGGTAAAATTCAATAGGATTCAGTATGTAACAAGTTATTGGAATCTGAATTTTTTTCCTGATTTCCTGATACATTTGCAGCTTTTAAATAACCCATATCGCATGTCGCACATTTCCGTAAAGTCTGCACTCATCTCGGTATATCATAAGAAAAACATCGAGCCGCTGCTGGAGGTTCTTGCCAAAAATGATGTAACCATTTACTCCACCGGTGGTACCCGGAAATTCATCGAAGAATCCGGATTGGAGGTAAAAACGGTAGAGGGACTAACGGGATACCCTTCCATTTTCAAAGGACGTGTAAAAACGCTTCATCCAAAGGTAATGGGCGGGATTCTTTTCCGCAGGAATGACAAGGATGAGGTGGCGCAGGCTGAAGAGTATGATATTCCTTCCATTGATCTGGTTGTCGTTGACCTGTACCCCTTCGGCGCCACGTTATCTTCAGGAGCCTCACATGAAGAAATCATTGAAAAAATTGATATCGGTGGTATATCACTGATCCGGGCTGCGGCAAAAAATTACAACGATGTTCTGATTGTCAGTTCCATGACCCAATATGATGAAGCGGTAAAAATCCTGTCTGAGAATAACTGCTCTGCATCACTTGAACAAAGAAGGAAATTTGCCACGTATGCCTTCAGTATATCTTCGCATTACGATACGGAAATATTCAACTACTTCAATACCAAAGCGCAATTACTTCATTTCAAAAAAAGTATTTCAACTGCAACCACACTTCGTTATGGCGAAAATCCGCATCAGGAAGGTGTTTTTTATGGCGCCCTGGAAGAGATGTTAACCCAGCTTCATGGTAAGGCGATATCTTACAATAATTTAGTGGATATCGACGCCGCCATAGCACTGATAGAAGAATTTGCAGGTGACACGGTTTTTGCCATACTGAAGCACACCAATGCATGTGGTGTGGCTAATGGTAAAACGGTAAAAGAAGCCTATTTGAAAGCATTTGAAGCAGATACCGTTTCGGCTTTCGGGGGTGTACTCATCGCCAATTCGGAAGTAAACAAAGATGCGGCATCGGAAATCAATAAGCTGTTTTTTGAGATTCTTGTCGCCCCCGGCTTCGGGAACGACGCCCTTGAAATCCTGAAATCAAAGAAAAACAGGATCTTGCTTGTACAGACTCAGAACATATCCGACAGATTCCAGTTTAAAAGCATTCTGAATGGCGTAATTCAGCAGGAGCGGGATTTAGAAACAGAGGGCCCGGAACAATTCAGCGAGGTTACAAGAAGAAAACCTACTGCTGATGAAACTGCCGTAATGGTGTTTGCCAATAAAATTGTTAAACATACAAAATCCAATGCCATTGTACTGGCCCGTAACGGCCAGATGATTGCCAGCGGTGTGGGTCAAACCTCCCGTGTGGATGCCGTAAAACAAGCAATTTCCAAAGCCCGGGCATTTGGTTTTGATGTGACCGGCGCCGTGATGGCTTCCGATGCATTTTTCCCGTTTGCCGACAGCGCAGAAATTGCACTTAATGCAGGTATCTATGCCATCGTTCAGCCGGGTGGGTCAGTTCGCGATGAGGATACGGTGAAATTTTGCAATGAACACGATATGACAATGGTTTTTACCGGGAAAAGGCATTTTAAACATTAAATTAAACTTTTGTCTGGTAAAAAAATAGAAAGATATTTGTAAATTGAAAGCGCCAGTAACTGGCTTGCGTCTTGGATTGAATAAAGCGTATATATATGGGATTATTTGACTTTTTTACAAGCGATATAGCTATCGATCTTGGTACCGCTAACACCCTGATCATATATAAAGACAAAATTGTGGTTGATGAACCATCTATCATTGCCATTGACAAAATTACCAATAAAGTGATAGCGATCGGGAGGGAAGCCCTGCAGATGCATGAAAAGACACATGAAAATATACAAACCATTAAACCACTGAAGGATGGTGTAATTGCTGATTTCCACGCAGCAGAGCACATGATCAGAGGTATGATTAAAATGATTGATGAAGGCAGAAGTCTTTTCCCGAAATCACACCGGATGCTGATTTGCATCCCCAGCGGAATCACTGAAGTGGAAAAGCGGGCGGTTCGCGACTCTGCTGAGCACGCCGGTGCCAAAGAAGTATATATGATCCATGAGCCCATTGCAGCTGCCATTGGTATCGGTATAGATATTGAAAAGCCAGTGGGTTCGATGGTGGTGGATGTAGGAGGAGGCACAACCGAAATTGCCGTTATTGCTTTGTCAGGCATTGTGTGCGCACAGTCCATCCGGATTGCAAGCGACTTATTTAGCAGAGACATTCTTGATTACATGCGTCGCCAGCACAATCTTTTGATAGGCGAACGGTCGGCTGAAAAAGTGAAAATCGAGGTTGGTTCGGCGCTTACTGAACTGGATGACGGGCCGGATGATTATGAGATCCGGGGCCGCGACCTGATGACAGGTATCCCTAAAGTCATTAAGGTTTCCTACTCAGAAATTGCATTTGCACTCGACAAATCCGTATCCAAAATTGAAGAAGCGGTTTTGAAAAACCTGGAGATTTCTCCTCCGGAATTGTCTGCCGATATTTATGACAATGGCATCCATCTTGTAGGCGGTGGAGCCCTGCTGAGAGGACTGGATAAGCGACTTGCACTGAAAACAAAACTGCCTATACATGTAGTCGAAGATCCGTTGCGTGCCGTGGTAAGAGGTACAGGAATTGCGCTGAAAAATCTCAGTAACTATAAAGCTGTTCTGTTATCTTAAGTGGATTTATAAATGAATGCAACGGCTCTTTAATTTTTTATATCAGTACAGAAACTTTTTTATTTTCGCAATTCTTGAAGTTTTCAGCTTTTATCTGATCATTCAGAATAATCGTTATCAAAGTGCGGTTTTCTTCAACTCTTCAAATTTAATTGCCGCCGGCATCCTCAATGCAAGTCACAGTGTACGTGAATATTTTGGCCTGAAAGAAGATAATGCAATACTGGCCGAAGAAAATGCGCAATTGAGGTGGGCGCTTGAAAAATATAAACAGCAGCGTATCGAGGCACTCTCAGCCGATGCCTCTGTCGACTCAGCGATATATCAGTATTCTTTTATTACCGCCAAAGTTATCAACAACTCCGTTCACTGGAGAAACAATACCTTAACCGTGAATAAAGGCAGTCGCGATGGTGTAGTACCCGGAATGGGCGTGGTCGGAAGCGGAGGAGTGGTAGGTAAAATTAAATATGTAAACAGACGGTACGCAGTTATCACATCCTTACTCCATGCTGGATTTACCATTTCTTCGAGGATAAAATACAAAGTTGAATTGTGCACTTCAGAGTGGAACGGGAAGGATTCGGACCACATAAGCATACGGTTTGTTCCAAGGCATCATTTGATCGAAGTGGGAGATACTATTCTTACTTCCGGCTATAATGCCATATTTCCCCCTGATATCATAATTGGGGTTATCTCGGAACTAAACCTGGACGAAGACGCCACCTTTTATGATATCAGGGCCAGGCTTGTAAACGATTTTTCAAACCTCTCCTATGTTCATATAATTAATAATGCGTTTAAAGCTGAAAAAGATTCGTTGGAAAATCTCATTATAAAACATGAGCTGTGAATTACCGGATAATCATTCAGCAAGTATTTGCATTTCTGCTTTTCACAGCGGTACAGGTTACCTTGCTCAAAAACCTGGTCTTGTTTGATACGACTTTTTGCTTTGTTTACCTAGGATTTCTCCTGTTTCTGCCTTTTGAAACAGGCCGCACAGGTTTGCTGCTGTTGGGCTTTCTTCTGGGGTTCGTGGTTGATGTTTTTTATGACAGCCTTGGCATACATGCTGCAGCAGGTGTATTCATTGCTTTTATCAGACCGGCCTGGATCAATGTGCTTACACCACAGGGCGGCTATGAAATAAATGCATCTCCCTTTCTAAAGCAAACAGGTGTAACATGGTTTGTCAGCTATACTTTTGCACTCCTCTTTATCCATCATATGGCAATATTTTTTATTGAAGCAGGAGGATTTTCCATGTTTTTCTTTACCTTAGTAAAGGTATTTTCTTCGACTATTTTCACATTTTTTGTCCTGGTGTTAGTTCAGTTGCTGTTTTACAGAAAGTAGCGCTTATATGTTTGATTCAAGGAAATATATATTACAGGCAATTTTTATTGTTATAGGATTCATTTACCTATCCAAGCTGTTTGCAATACAGGTGTTAAGCAGTAAATACAAACTTGCTGCTGAAAGCAACATTATCATGGAAGTCATAGAATATCCTTATAGGGGATTGATCTATGAAAGAAACGGAAAATACCTGGTGGTGAATGAACCTGAATTTGATCTTCTTGTTATTCCAAACAATGTACAGCCGATGGATACATCTGTATTTTGCCTGTTAGTTGGAATTACAAAGAAAGAATTTGATGAGAAGTTACTATCTGCAAAAAAATATAGTTATGTCAAATCTTCCATGTTTCAAAAACAGATCCCAATGGAGGAATACGGAAAAATACAGGATTTTCTGGTGGACTATCCGGGATTTGAAATTAGGGCCCGGACCATCCGTTCATACCCTGATTCCATCTTGTCGCATTCGTTGGGCTACATTGCTGAGATAAACCGGCCTGAACTGGAAAAAGATGTGGATAAATACTATCACCTGGGCGATTACATAGGCAAAAACGGTCTCGAGCTTTTCTACGAAGGGACAATGCGGGGCAAACGGGGTAAAAAGTTTAAAATAAAAAATGTAAACGGCGTCGAAAAGGGTGATTTTGAAAACGGAAAATTTAACACGCTGGCAGTTCCGGGTCTGGATTTATACACTACCATCGATGCCGGGCTCCAGAAGTATGCTGAAAAACTTCTGGATGGCAAAGTAGGTAGTGTTGTGGCCATCGAACCTCGTACAGGTGAAATTCTTGCTATGGTGAGCAGCCCATTTTATGATCCCAACATTTTAACAGGCAGGAATTTTGGAAATAATTTCGCCGAACTTCAGGCCGACACACTTATTCCCCTCTTTAACCGGCCTATCATGGCCATGTATCCTCCCGGATCAATTTTTAAAATTATACAGGCCCTTATTGGTCTTGAACAGGGGGTAATTGACCCGGATGAACTCATCTACATTGACGGTATGCTTATCGGAGACCACGCTCCTCCGGGCTTGTACGATCTTCATGAAGCTATCAAGCAAAGCTCAAACAATTATTTTTATAAAGTCTTTCGCAAGATCATTAACCACAATGTTGATTCCAATACCTACATCGACTCCCGCATCGGACTTGAAAAATGGCAAAAAATGTTAATGAATTTCGGGTTAGGAGCTCCTTTGAGAATTGACCTCCCGAACGAAAAAGGCGGACAAATACCTGGAGTGGCATACTACAATAAAATATACGGAGAAGGTCGCTGGAAATTTTCCACTATTGCGTCATTGAGCATCGGACAGGGTGAAATACTCCTCAGTCCGCTACAAATGGCCAATTTGGCAACTATCATTGCAAACCGCGGTTATTTTTATACGCCGCATCTTGTTAGAGGGATAGGCGGTGAATCAGGACCATTGGAAGCATTTACGGTAAGACACGATACGGGTATATCCACCGGATATTATGATATTGTGATCAATGCTATGGAAGATGCACTAAAGAGCACCGCATGGCGCGCCGTAATTCCGGATGTTGCCATATGCGGGAAAACCGGGACAGCAGAAAATCCACACGGTGAAGATCATTCTGTATTTATGGCTTTTGCACCTAAAAACGATCCTAAAATTGCCATATCGGTTTATGTTGAAAACGCCGGATGGGGCGGACGGGCCGCCGCTTCTACGGCGAGCCTGATAATTGAAAAATATCTGAAAGGTGAAATAACCAGGCCCTGGCTTGAAGAATTTGTCTTGAAAGGAGAGTTTATATATTGAGAAGAAATATTGACATACTTAGTGAGATCGACTGGTTTACAGTTTTGCTGTTTTATTGCCTTGTGTTCTTTGGCTGGCTGAATATCTATGCAGCCAACTACG
This sequence comes from Bacteroidota bacterium, assembly GCA_022567155.1. Taxonomy (GTDB): domain Bacteria; phylum Bacteroidota; class Bacteroidia; order Cytophagales; family Cyclobacteriaceae; genus SZUA-230. Next base: position 14,178 of record JADFHN010000005.1, on the reverse strand, counting down.
ATGAAAATGTGGTTCAAAGCATATTCAGCCTGACAGTCAATTCGGGCAAACAACTTATTTTCATCGGCTTCACTGTTATCATTGTCACTTTTATACTCGCGGTTGATTTCAAGTTTTACAACACATTTGCCTATGTGATCTACGGCGTCATTATGCTGATGCTGGTGGGGGTTATGCTGTTTGCACGAGAAATTAACGGGGCAAGATCGTGGATCCAGATCGGTCAATTTAACCTCCAACCCTCGGAACTGGCTAAATTTGCAACTGCACTGGCACTCGCCAAGTATATGTCATTTCAGGATTTTAAACTGAATAAAGTACGAAACCAGGCCGTAATGGCATTTATTATTGGACTGCCGGCGGCGCTTATCGTTCTGCAGGGCGATGTAGGAACCGCACTGGTGTTCAGTGCATTTATATTGGTATTGTTCAGAGAAGGGATGTCGCCGGTACTGCTGATTGCAGGTATCAGTATGGCCGCCCTGTTTATCCTAACTCTGCTGATGAATCATACAACCTTGTTCATCTCAATAGCAGTGATAGGACTTGTGGTGATATTGATAGGAAAAAAAACATTCAAACGTATTGCAATTATTATAGCCGGCGTTTTACTGATCGCCGCCACCATAAAAGGTATTGACTATACTTTTTATAAAATATTGAAACCACATCAGCAAAACAGAATTCTCGTATTGCTGAATCCGAATATCGACCCGCTCGGAGCAGGTTGGAATGTAACCCAGTCCAAAATTGCCATCGGATCAGGCGGGCTGAGCGGCAAGGGGTTTCTAAAAGGAACACAAACCAAGTTCGACTTTGTACCTGAACAAAGCACGGATTTTATTTTTTGTACGATCGGTGAAGAACATGGCTGGATCGGAAGCCTGATTCTTATTTTCCTCTTTATAACGCTATTGTTGAGAATAATTTACATTGCAGAGCGGCAAAAACAACGGTTTACACGAATATATGGTTATGCCGTTGCGTCAATCCTATTCCTGCATTTTACCATTAATATCGGCATGACCATTGGGTTGTTTCCAGTCATTGGTATTCCGCTTCCTTTTTTCAGCTATGGCGGTTCGTCGCTCATTGCTTTTACCATCTTTCTTTTCATACTGCTCAAACTTGATGCCCACAGGGTGCAGATGCTGGCGCACTAATTATATCTTTTCTGTTTATACCCCCTCTGACGCAGGGTCTTCAGGCGCCTTATGTGAGTGATGGATTTTCTTACAGGAAATGAAGGTCGAAGCGGACGCTTCGACCAGTAGTCCAAAACTGGTCTGAGCGTCCGCTCAGACCAACTCTGGTTCAAGTGTTCAGACGCAGGAAAGTGCGTTGTTGAGTCCTGTGGCTTAATGGAGGAGGTACACTATACATATTTTTTAGCCACAACTTCAATAAATTCATTTACCTCGTTTGAATCTTTTTTCCAGTTATTCTTCTTCAGGTAATTATTATTGATAAAATTCATGGCTTCAGCCTGTGAGGGACAATTGTCAAGAAAATCCACCACCTTATTGAAGTCGTCCACGCTGCCATCAAATAACTGATTGATAAACATGAATTTTTGATTAATCGACAAATGGCTTTTAATACTCTCGATTTTTTTATTTTTATGAATATCGACAAGCACCGGACGTTGCTGTACTTCCGAAAACTGATCGTTCAGCGTTTGCAGGTCTTCATTCATTTCATACCTGCTTTTCTGTGCTGTTTCAGGTTCTTCCTGCGTTACAAACTCCGTGTCTGCATTGTCAAAAATCATTTCTATACGGAGCTTCCTGACCCTGGAAAACACTTCGATATATCCTTCAATATCTTCAGGTGATTGACTGATATTTTCAAATACTTCATTGAGGTACACCAATGCATCGCTACCCTTTACTTCACTTAATTGCTCATTTTCAAGTTTTTTGATAAAGGCTTCCAGGATGGCCGCGTTAATTTTTACATATTTTAAAAGTGCTTTTATATTAACCAGCTTAACGGATGCATCAGCTTCGGTATGTACAACACCAAGGTAAAAGTGATACGGTGAAACAACAAGCAGCACTGTATCACAGACAGCCTCTATTAATAACGGAATAAAATCCGCTTTTTTCACATGGATATGCTGCGAAAGTGTATTCATAAAATCACATAATTCGTCTTTGACTTCGCTGGATTCATATTCGAAATAGGGGCTTTTCAGCTTTGCTACTTCGCCCTTCCAGATACAGAGTATCCTGTATATGACAAACATGTTGATCTGTTTTAGTTCACAAAGTTTCAGGATATCAGCTCCCGATATATACTCCTTTGTTTCAAAATAGGATGAAGACACTTTATCCGCAAATCCCCTGCTGTATTCCGCTAATGCTTCCCTGTTCAGCTTGCTCTCCATGTTATTAATTGTTTCTTTTGTAAAGTTAACAATAATGCCTGTAATCAGTAATACCGGCCCGAAATCAAAGGCGCCTTCTTTTTTGAATACAGGGAATCAGGCAGGTAAGGGACATGCTGGAAATACTATTTACATGTTTATTGAGCCACATTTTGGAAGAAGCCTGGAGGACAAGGCAGGATGGATCGAGGTGATTTGCGGATCCATGTTTTCAGGAAAAACCGAAGAACTGATACGAAGGCTCAACAGGGCCCTGATTGCTCGCCAACAGGTGGAGATATTTAAACCCAAAATGGATACCAGAAACGATAATACGAACGTTGTATCACATGATGAAAATACAATACGGTCAACACCGGTTCAGTTTGCCACAGAAATACTGCTGCTATCAGGTAATTGCGATGTTGTGGGGATTGATGAGGCGCAATTTTTTGATGATGATCTGATAGATGTGTGTACAAAATTGTCAAATGTAGGCAAAAGAGTGATTGTGGCTGGACTTGACATGGATTTTGAAGGAAAACCTTTCGGGCCCATGCCGCATCTGCTGGCAATGGCCGAATTTGTAACGAAAGTACATGCCATTTGTATGAAATGTGGTAATGTGGCCACCTACTCGTACAGGTTGACAAACCAAAAAGACAAAGTGGTTTTAGGTGAAAGCGAAAAATACGAAGCCAGATGCAGAAATTGTTTTTTCGAAGATGACTAAAAAAATACTTTCTTGTGCAATTACGCTGGCCCTGATCCTGATAAAAACAAACACCATTGCTCAAACAAATATTCCTTTAGGAACCTGGCGAACACACATTTCCTTCCGGCAATCTTTTGACGTTGCACTTGGATCCGACCGGGTTTACAGCGCCTCAAAAAATGGAATCTTTTACATTCTGAAAGAAGATAACAGTCTGAATAAGCTTACAAAAATGGAAGGATTGAGCGATACGGATATTTCAGAAATCGCCTGGGATTTCCGGTCACAGTCATTACTAGCAGGTTATAAAAACGGAAATGTAGATATTATACGAACCAATGCCATTATTAACTACCCCATTATCAAAAATTCAGACAAGAACGTTAAGACGATATTCGATTTTACTTTCTCGGGAAATTTGAGTTATATAGCTACCGGCTTCGGTGTGGTAGTTTTTGACCTTGAAAGGCTTGAAACCATCGAAGCTTACCAGAATCTGGGGGAAACGGGCGAAAACCTGCAAATATTCGAGAGCGTTGTATTTAACGATTCTCTTTTTCTGGCAACCGAAAAAGGGGTTATGGCTGGTTCGCTGGATCCGGCGGTTAATCTTCAGGACTTTAACAACTGGTTCCGGTTCGACAGCACGGCCGGCATCCCGCAATCTTCCATTACAAGCCTTACGGTATTTGATAAAAATCTGTACGCCGCCATTAGTAAAAACGGCATCTATACGTATGCCGGTGGAATGTGGACCCGCCAAAATTATCTGCAGAATGAAACTTTTACCGATATTTCCGGCAGCAATAACCTGATGACCGTATCCACCAACACATCGGTATGGACGGTTGACACGAACCAGAACCTTGCCCAGGTAATCAGTGCATTGATCGTCTCGCCAGGCATTGCTCTGACTGACGCGGATGGAGCAATTTGGATTGCCGATACTGAAAACAGCCTGGTTTCAGATTATACAGGAGAATTTCAGCGGATAGCGCCGTCAGGGCCGTATTCCGACAGGTTTTTTACCTTATTTTATAATGAAGCAGATGAAAAAATGACCGCTGTGCCTGGAGGGTACGACATTCAACGCAACCCGATTGGCGCTGATCTGGGGTTTTACACCTTTGAAGCCGGATTGTGGACAAATTTTCCTTCCGCCGTTTACGACGCGGCAGGTGATATGGTTGATATTACGTATAACCCGGTACTACATACCTATCTGCTCACCTCATTCGGAAATGGCATTACCTTTTGGGATGGTGAAAGCAATATTCGGTCAATAAACCTGACAACAGAGGAATATCCCTTTCCTGTAGATGAACTCTTAGCTGTATATGCTACCGGTGATGTTACATGGCTGACCTGCTATCAAACGATTCCAGGTATTTATAAAGAGAGAAACTCCGTATGGGAGCCGGTTAGTCTTAATTTGCCTGGCGAAGATCATATCCTTCAGATCAATTCGGATATGTATGATAACATCTGGTTCCGGGTAGATCCGCTCAGAGAGGGGGGAATACTTATTTATAATGAGTCGGGCGGACTAAAAAGACGCTTGACGGATGCCACCGACGATGGTGGCCTGCCGGGAAACAAAGTGTATGATATAGAAGTTGATATGAAAGGCAACGTCTGGATCGCAACAGGCCGGGGAGTGGCTTACTATCCTGGAGGAAATGATCTATTCAGTGGTTCGGTAAATGCCATCCGCCCAATTTATGACGGCCGGTTTCTGCTGGGTGACGAAAAAGTGACGGCCATCAAAACAGATGGAGGAAACAGAAAATGGATAGGTACCGAAAAAGGAGTCTGGCTGTTTGGCGAGTTCGGTGAAGAGCTTATTTATTTCTTCAGCGCATCGGATGCCCCACTCTTGTCGGATGAAATAATTGATATTGAAATTAATGACAAAACCGGAGAAGTGTTTTTTGCTACTTCAGGTGGGTTGTCCTCGTTCCGTGGCACGGCCACCAAAGCAGATGACAGGCATGCTCCTGATATTAAAATTTTTCCCAACCCGGTGGGCAGAAATTTCAGCGGATTAGTGGCCTTTGAGGGTCTGGCCAATGAAGCAGAAGTAAAAATAACCGATGTGGCAGGTAATCTTATCTGGCAAATGCATTCCAACGGAGGCACCGCTACCTGGAATTTGACTACCCTGTACGGAGGAAGACCGGGCACAGGGATCTATTTGATTTTCAGTTCAACATCAGATGGCACAGATACTTTTGTAGGTAAACTGGCAATAATCGACTAATTTTCAGTTATGCTCCAAAAAACAGGTGGCATTGTATTCCGGTACATCAGGTTTAAGGAAACTTCGATCATTACCACAATTTTGACCCAATTCTACGGGATACAATCTTTCATTGTCAACGGGGTGCGCTCAAAAAAACCAAAATTCAGCATTGCCCTGTTTCAGCCTCTCACATTGTTGGAAATGGTGGTATATCACAAGGAAACATCAAACCTACAACGGATTTCAGAAGTCAGATGTGCAAATCAGTATAGATCCATACCCTATAACTTTAAAAAATCCGGCATTGCACTTTTTCTATCAGAGATGCTGTATAAAGTTATCCGGCATGAAAGCCATCCCAAAGAAGTATTTGAGTTTATAACTACTTCGCTGCTTTCGCTCGACAGCCTGGATGAGCAGTTTGAAAATTTTCACCTTCAGTTCCTGCTAAAGCTCACCAGGTACCTGGGATTTTACCCACAGACCGCCACTGAACTGGAAGAACAACTGCTGCATGGAGATACCATACTTGGAAAAGAAATTGATTTCCTTTTAAACAACGGATACAGCGACTACATAACAATAACCAATGAACAACGCAGGGCGCTGCTGGAAAATATCATTGATTTCTACCGGATTCATATTGAGGGAATCGGGAAAATCCATTCATATAAAATTCTTCATGAGGTTATCAGGCATTGATTCATACGTACCCTGTACGATCGAAGCCATGTAGTTGCTACCCATTCCGGTCAGCCGGCAATCACCATTCAGATGGGTTTTACTAGACACAAAATCCGGGACACTACCACCTTGCTTACTTGATCTGTAGTGAAATCCATGTTCTGAACAGATACTATTAAAAAGTCCCCCTTATCAAAGCCTGCCCGGCTAGCCTTGGCAGACGCGGGGGGAACAAAAGGGGTATGTTGTAATTAATGAATTGACTATTAGATTATTGCACAGTTCTGGATGTATATGATACCCTCTAATGGCATAAGTCTTAGCATCGGCGCCTGCGTTGGCTCCTTAACCTGGGCGTAGTGTAGGTTCCGCCAAAGGCAGACAAATTCCGCTACGCCTTCATATCAAATCAATCCCCATGGCGCAAGTCTTAGATTCGGCCTCAGCACTGGCCGGACTTTGTGCTCATAAATATTCCTGTTTCGACGAAACAATCGTAGCTGTGGCCACTCAGATCATTGTTATTCTACGATAAATGATTAGTTTGTAACATAAAATACGAATTGGAAATGAAAGACATTTTATACGCCCATATTCCTTCGCTTGACCTTTCTGATTTCACTTCTGGCGACCTGCAACGTAAATCTGACTTTGTGGAGTCGCTGGGCCGGGCTTATTCTCATATTGGCTTTGCAGCCATAAAAAACCATGGATTAACAGATGAATTAACCTCGAATCTGTATCATGCAGTCAAACAATTTTTTACATTACCCGAAAAGGAGAAATTGAAATACGAAATTCCGGGTATAGCAGGCCAGCGTGGATATACAGGAAAAGGTAAAGAGAACGCCAGGGGCAGATCAACGGGAGATTTAAAAGAGTTTTACCACATCGGGCAGGAATTGGCTGCCGGAGAACCTGAAAAGGAAGAGTATCCGGAAAATGTCTGGCCTGTGGAATTGCCTGAATTAAAAATGTACGGTCTGGAAGTTTACCGGACACTCGAGAATGCCGGTAAACACATATTACAGGCAATCGCGCTTTATCTTGGGCTGGATGAAACGTACTTCGATGACAAAATCGAAAACGGAAACAGCATCCTCCGCCCGATACATTACTTCCCGGTGGAAAACCCGGATGCGTTACCTCATGATGCCGTGCGTGCTGCCGAACATGGCGATATAAACCTGATCACCTTGCTCATGGGAGCAAGCGCCGAAGGGCTGCAGGTTAAGCGTAAAGATGGCAAATGGATACCCATAACAGCCCTGGCCGAACAGATTGTAGTAAATGTGGGAGACATGATGGAGCGACTTACCAACAACCGGCTCAGGTCAACCATTCACAGGGTAGTGAATCCTCCCAGAGAAAAAATGGACACTTCCAGGTATTCCATCCCTTTTTTCATGCATCCCAGGTCCGAAATAGATCTGAATTGCCTTGAAAACTGCATTGACGCCTCACATCCCAAAGCATATTCCGATATTACCGCCGGTGAATTTCTGATTGAACGACTTCGCGAAATCGGCCTGCAAAAATAAAGCGATTATAAAATTCTTCATGTAAAATGACTGGGTGGAAGAGTCTGTAATTAGCTACCCGGTTTACATCAACAGGTCCTTCGTTTCACTACCAATAACAACTTGTTATAACGTGGTGTAGGTAAGATAGTTATGTATTTTATAAAAGTCACCAATTACACTAATATACACGTATAAAATCATTCTTAATTCATTCGCGAATTCGCGGCTTAAAAAAATATTATCATTTCATAGAAAATTTGTTATTTCACTTAATGCGCTGCTTTTCAAAGTCTTTTTACTCAGGATGACAACTACTAAATAGCGTGCGTTTCTAACGCCTTCAAAACATATATTTGCCCGCTTGTTATGTAATAGATTGAAAATCAATCATTTATGACACAATAAATTTTTTTGGCAGGGAATTTGATATTCATAATAATGAACCAAAATTTTAAAGCCATGAAAAAAATATTAACGATCATGCTGGCGGCTATATTTCTGATAGCTGCAGTGCCTACCCTTCAGGCAATCGATAAAAAATCGGAAAAGAAGGCGAGAAAAGAGATGAAGCGCAAAGCATACAAGGCTGCACGCAAAGAGGCAAGAAAATTCAGCAGGGCCGGATGGTACGTTGCTCCCGGTGCGCTCCCGATGGACAAGCAAATTGAAAAATCCTGGGAACTTCAATACCAGGAAGATGAAGAAGGCTATCCGCTCTACCTGGTTGCAACCGGCAATTCTGTTGGTGAATCACAATCAGCGGCCAAGCTCCAGGCCCTGGAACTGGCGAAACTCGAACTGGCAGGCGTAGTACAAACCAATATTATTGCCATTATTGAGAACAGTGTAGCCAATAATCAACTGAGCCGTGATGATGCCGCCTCCGTTACAAAAACTGTGGCTGCTTCGAAAAATATCATTGTTCAGGAAATTGGCAGGGTGGTTACGTTCTTTGAGATCTACCGCGAGGTAGGCAAGCGGAATATTGAATCTTCCGTTCGCATCGGATACAACAGCCAGTTGGCTTACGATACAGCTAAAAAAGCCATCAAAGAACAGCTCGAAGACAGAACCGAAGAACTGCATAAAAAATTGGATAAAATACTCGACTTCTGATTTTAAAAACAGGAATTCATGCGTGTCATAGCATCAATCTTTGTGATTATCAATCTTCTGGCGGTAGGCCTGCAACCGGCTTACAGCCAGAAGATTTATGCAGCAAAGGGATTTGCTAAAATCAGGCTTGAAGAACACCTGAGCCGGGAAGAAACGCGCGACATGGCAAGCGAACAGGCAAAACACAATGCAATTGAAGCCATATTCGGAACCTATGTATCCAAAGATGCATTTGTGGATGTAAAAGATGGAGCGGCGTCAGTTACCATCAAAGGTGAGTCGGAACTGAAAGGAGAATGGCTTAAAACCACGAAAGAAGAATTCAGGGAGGAGTCTCGCAGGATCAAAGACGAATATGGCGCCCGTAACGAGATATGGATCATTTGCGAGGTTGAAGGAAAGGTAAGGGAAATCACTTCTACGGTGATTGCGTATGAGTTTTTGACCCTCAATTGCCCCGACGTCCGTTGCCGTACAACAGATTTTAATAATGGAGAATCCCTTTTCCTTCAATTCCGGACACCGGTTGACGGATACATGAGCATATACCTGGTTGATGAACAGCATGCCTACCGGTTGCTTCCTTACCAGGAAATGCCGTCGGCTTATCTTCATAATGTGCCTGTAGAAGCAGACCGCGAATACCTCTTTTTTGCCGCAGGAATACAGTATGACTATTTTGATAAATTTCCATATTTTCTGGTGGATGAAATTTACCTGGATACAGATAAAACACAGGAGTTTTATAAACTGTACGTCCTGTTTTCTCCAAAACCTTTTGCCAAACCCATTCTCGAAAATGAAGTAGAGGTGGCAGGAGCATATACTACACCCAAAACGCTGAGAAGAAAGAATTTTGACGTTTGGGTGCAGGACAACCGTATTTTCAATACTGATTTTTTCTTTAAAACATTAAATGTGAGAGTCAGACAATGAAACGAATTATTCTATCTCTACTCCTGGCATCTTCCATTTCTATTGGCTATTCACAAATACCGGAAATTTTATTTCCGGCAAAAAAAGACGGACTGTGGGGTTTCATAAACACTAAAGGGCAATGGATAATAAAGCCGTCCTATTTTAATGCACTCGAATTTACCGAAGGCATAGCTGCTGTGAGGAATTTCGGGAAATGGGGTTACATAAATGCACATGGCGATTGGATTATCCAGCCTCAATATGAACAAGCCACGCCTTTCAGTGAAGAACTTGCAGCAGTTGTATATCAAAATCGCTGGGGATTTATTGACCATAACGGCGAATTCGTTATCGGGCCGGTTTACGAAAAAGCAAGCTCATTTTCAGAAGGGCTCGCAGTTGTTACACGTGGAGATCATTACCGGTTTATTGACCACACAGGTAAGATTATCACAGACGGCGCTTACATCCGTGCACTTCCTTTTACAGAGGGACTGGCCCTGGTTAACTGGCATGATAATAAGGGGTTTATCAATACATCCGGACAGTTGGTGATCACACACTCCTTTACACATGCAAGTCCGTTTTCGGAGGGATTGGCACAGGTGCATGAACATGGCAGATGGGGATTTATTGATCATAGCGGAAACATTGTCATACCATTACAATTCAGTAAAACCACGCAGTTCAGTGAAGGGATTGCATCGGCAATGCGTAGCGGAAAATGGGGATACCTTGATAAATCAGGTGCATGGGAAATAAAATCGCAATTTGATGTCGCCTATCCGTTTCATCTGGGTTTTGCAGTATCAGGCCTGAAGGGCAGGTTTGGAGTAATAGGCCCGGATGGCAACTGGATAATCCAGCCGGAATTTGAGATGATTGGCAAAGCAGGCAGATCAATAAGTCTGAAAGACGAAATCGGAAACCGTATCCGGAAAGCCTTTTCCGTTTGGCAAATGAAAAAAGAATTTGAAAAGACGGATGATTATGCGCTTCGGATGACCAGAGAAAACCAGGTGATTGCCATGGATAGCATTGCTGCGCTTATTTTGAAATCATACGGCAACCGGTTGATTTCACTGTCAAGTGCAGAACTTGGCTACTATGATGCCGACCGGGAAAACTTTAACATTTATATTCCCGGTACGCTGCCAACAAGCCTTCAGGTTCCCATTGATGAGGCATTGTGGTTTAAGGAAAACTGGCTCAACGCATCCATTACAGATACGCAATTTGCCATTGCGGGCGAAAAATTTGTGCTTACAGGTTATAGTGTGGTGATCGGGAGTAGCGTGTACGGATATGATCCCAGGGAAGGCCGCCCGGCAACATTGACACAGGCAACAGTAACCTGGACCGATGAAATTGAAGTACCTGAAATTGTATGGCGTGTAAGTAACCCGGATCAAACTGCAGTAGCTGAAATACATGCAGCCAAACCGGGAACCTCAGATGTGGATATGGATATACCCGTAACCCGGGTTACAAACAAAAACACCTTTGCATTGATCATCGGAAATGAAGATTACAGATCATTTCAGGGAGGATTGAATGACGAGATAAATGTTTCGTTTGCTGCCACTGACGCAAAAATATTCAGTAAATACGTCCACAAAACCCTGGGCGTACCCAGGAAAAACATCACCTTGCTTACAAATGCAACGGCCGGACAGATAAAACAGGCGCTTGCCAAAATGAGCCATATTGCAAAAGCCTATGAGGGGGAAGCAGCGTTTATCTTCTACTACGCCGGGCATGGACTACCTGATGAAGTGAGCAGAAAACCGTATTTAATCCCTGTGGATGTAAATGGCGCCGACTTGTCATTCGCCATCAGCCTTGATGAGGCGCTTGGGAAACTTACCGGGAATCCGCATACACGGGTTACTGTATTCCTGGACGCCTGTTTTACCGGTGGGGGCCGGAATGAAAGCCTGGCAATGTCGAGAGGGGTTAAAATCAAGCCGAAATCACCCTTTATTAAAGGCAACCTGATCATGTTTTCAGCCTCCAGCGGAAATGAATCTGCATTTGCATTCAATGAAAAAGCACATGGCATGTTTACCTATTTCCTGCTTAAAAAACTGAAGGAGTCTGAAGGGAGGGTCAGCTACAAAGAGCTTTCGGATTATTTAAATAAAGAAGTTCGCCGTAATTCTATTATTATAAACAACAAAGCCCAAACACCCGAGGTGACGGTGAGCCCCTCTCTGGAGAAAAGCTGGGAAGACTTCAATTTGCTTGTACATTACAAACCGGAAGTAGTTAGGAATGACAGCAGGTGATGTTGCACAATCGTGGAATGGAAAAAAATTTCGTAATTATTCAGTTTGAAATAAATAAATTGACTTCCTGTATTCCACACATTTTATACTATCCACAGGGGAGTTATTTTTCTTTATATATAGTTTACTATATGTTTTAATGGAAGCAGGAAAATTGAAAATAGGAAATGTGGCTAAAGCCATAGTTAACTATAATCTTATGCAACCCCGCCCTGAAGGACGGGGCAAGCCCTACAATTGTTCTGAGCACCTACCCGGCCGCGTCGTCGGCAAGCCTATGGCGGCCGATGGCTGAGCCATTCGGACGGGTCCGCTCAGACCTTTTCCTGCTTTCCGCACATTTTAAAAAAATACTCAAAAAGCTAATATCTAGAAGATATTTCCCTGAAACGGGTATCCCAAAGCTGAAAACAGGAGTAATGCCATGACTAAAAGAAAACAAACAAGAAGAAGTGATAACTGACAGCCAGTAATGTTGCACAATCATGGCATGGAAAAAGATTTTTAATGGCTAAAGCCAAATGGATGGTATTCTTATTCATCCCCACCCTGAAGGGCGGGGCAATAGAATGTGAACAGTCATCCCATAACTAAAGATTGCTCTTAATCCTTCAGTGATTTGCCTGTGTCTTCATTTACTTTATCCAATACCATCCCTGACTTATTATAGTATATCCAGGAGCCTGTCTTTTTATCGTCTGCGTATTTGCCCGCCGATTCCTTTTTGCCGTTTTTGTGGTAAAATATCCAGTATCCGGATTTCATTCCATTTTCAAACTGGCCTTCTTCGGCAATTATCCCGTTTGTATAATAGTATTTCCAGAGGCCATCCGGAATACCATTACTGAATTCGCAGGAAATCTCCAGCTTGCCTTCCGGGTAATAGTTCAGCTTTGTGCCATTTCCGTTTTTCAGATCACCGGGATCGAGGGTATTACCCGCAATTGTTGTAACCGCACTTACATTCCATAGCCGGCCTGTTTTCCAGGTTTCTTCCTGCATAAGCCGGCCTGTATGATGAAATATCCCCCATAATCCATCCTCTTCTCCATTTATATACGCCCCAACGGATTTTAACTGGCCGTTATCATAATAGACAATCCACTGGCCTGATTCCTTCCCGTTTGTATAATTTCCTTCTTCTGCAAGTATCCCCTTTTGATGAAAATATTTCCATAATCCTGTTTTCTTTCCGGCCATGTACCCGCCTGTGGAGTAAAGCCCTCCTCTTTCGAAATAAGTTTCCCATAAACCCGATTTAAGTCCGTTTTTAAATCCACCTTCCACACTTTTTCTACCCGAAGTAAAGTATTCACGATATACACTGTCTTCCAACCCGCCTTTGTAAAAGGTTATTTTCTTGACCCGTTTGCTATCGAAAAACTCTTCCCATTTGCCTTCTGCAAGTCCCTCTTCGTATATTTTTCTGAACAGGAGCGTTCCAAACTCATTATATGTTTTCCAAACCCCAACGGGAATTCCCTTATCGTAATGCCTGACTTCGGTAACAATGCCCGACATGGCGTAATATGTCCAGATGCTGTCGGTTTTGCCCTGCCAGTATTTTCCAAACACAGATACCTGGTTGTTCAGATAATACTCAATCCATTTGCCATGCTTTTTTCCTTGAAGCCAGTTCTCTTCCTGTGTTACCTGCCCTAAGAAGTTATAAAATTTTACGCTATCTTCTTTCAGGTCATTAACATATAAAATTTCTGTTTCAAGCGTCTGATTCGGATGATAGTACTTCCATATGCCTTCCTTTTTAGCGTCAATGAATGTTCCCGATGACTTTAATATTCCGTTATTGTGATAGGTTTTACTTACCCCAATCAGAATATCATTTTTATATTCCAACTCTGTCTGTATGCTTCCATCCGGAAAATATGTCTCCCAGATTCCTTCTTTTTTACCTTCCAGATACGTTCCTTTTTGAATCAGTATCTCTTTTTTGGTATCATAATATTTCCATTCCCCCGTCTGGAGTTTGTTTTCCATCATACCTTCGGCATAGAGCAAACTGTCGCTTAAATACGTACGTGTATTTTGCGCTTTTAATACCCTCCCGTCCAGGATCAGTACGGTAATCAATATCCATTTTAATGCGCATGCGCAACGCACATGGGGGCTCTCATTCCTGTTTTTGGCAATATGGCCAGTAAATAGAGTTTGTACATAAAGTCCGTAATTCAAAAAAAATGAATAACTTTTATATTGACCCACCCCTGCACCCCTCCAAGGAGGGGAATAATTGGTATTCCTGCCTGCCGGCAGGCATGGCATTTTTTTTGATTTTCCAACCATCATTACTTTAAAAACAGACA
>JADFHN010000056.1 GCA_022567155.1 Bacteroidota bacterium | reverse complement strand
AAAATGATTATTTCTTGTTTACCCCAAGATTAACAGAACTTCTAAATAAAAGTATAAGTGAAAATATTGTTATAAAAAACATAAAGAAAATATTTGGCAATCATAGAAATTTGATAGGTTGGATTTCTAGGATGCCAAAAATGCAAAGCATTTTTGAGCATAAAATTAATTTATAGTCATTTGGCAAATAATTTTTTAAAACTAGCCCAAAATGAGGCTGTTAAAAGATTTGGATAAAAACACTTTTTTTAGCTCCAGAGTCGTTCAGTTTCAGATACATTCGTTATCGAATACTTAGGCCTATTCTCAAAGGCTATTACAAGTTATTTAAGCTTTTCCATTCGGAACGACCCTGGACAACACCTGCCTCTATCCTGTTTTTTGATAAAGTTTTAACAAAAAAAATGAAGGGTCTCGAATATGGTTCAGGCATAAGCACCATCTACTTTGCCCGCAAAACAGGAAATCTTGTAAGCATTGAGCATGATAAAATATGGCATGAACATATCCGCACGCTTCTTGCAAAATCCAAGCTCAGTAATGTGAATTATATCCTGATCTCTCCGGACCGGCCGGAATCAAAAAAAAAGATTGAAAACAGGTGTAAAGCTGAATTTGATTCTGAAAACATGAATTATAAAGCTTATTTTGAATATATGTCCAGTTTTCCTGAAAATCATTTTGATTTTATTCTTATCGACGGTCGTGCCAGGGTAGAATGCAGCCGCCGTGCAATTGACATATTAAAAAGCGGTGGTATATTTATCCTTGATAATTCGGAAAGGACCAGGTATAAACCGGTTCATGATATGCTTAACGGCTGGCAAAAAGTACATACAACTACCGGACTGACAGACACTACAATCTGGTTTAAACCCTGATCGCATTGTGGGTATTATAATACGTCAAAGCTCCTGGTCAACGCTGCTGTCAATCGCAGGGATCATTCTTGGTTACCTGAATGTGCTTTATTTTTTTCCGCAATACCTTACTCCCGGTCAGATCGGGCTAACCAGGGTAATTCAGGATTTCGCCATGCTAATGGTACCGTTTGCCCAACTGGGAACAAGCCAGGCAATCATCCGGTTTTTTCCTACGTTTGTAAAAGATGCCCGGAAAAGAGAAGGTTTCTTTACGCTCATGCTTTTTCTGGCCACAATGGGCTTTGTCGCATTTTTGCTCTTACTTTATCTGATAAAATCACCGGTTATTGCCATTTTTTCACTGAAAGCTCCGGAAGTTACTACGTATCTGTGGCTTGTTTTCGTTCTGGTTTACATCCTTGTATTGTTCAATATTATTACAGATTTCACACGTTCGCATCTTAACATAATCGTACCAAATTTTTTAAAAGAAATCCTGCTTCGCCTGCTTACTACTGTTTCTATCGCATTGTATGTATTTGGCATGGTTGATTTCAATGAGTTTCTGTATTGTATTGTTGGAATTTACTTTATAAATCTTCTGTTATTATCGGTGTATCTTACGTACAAGGGAGTCATCAGGATAAATCTCAGCTTTATTAATACCTTCACATTCAGTGACATAAAACCAATTGTTCAATATGGAATGTTTGCCTTATTAGGTGCCGGTGGCACAATCATTATCTCGAAGGTTGACAGCATTATGGTAACGTCTTTGCTGGGTACTCACTTCAATGGCATCTACACAACAGCATTTTATATGGCGGTTGTCATTGATGTTCCGAGAAGAATGATAACGCAGATCAGCACCCCGCTAATAGCCCGGTCACTTGAAAACAACAGGATGAATGAAATAGCAGACATTTACTCCAAAAGCGCCCTGAATCAACTAATCGTCGGATTACTTCTGTTTATCGGCTTGTATGTCAATCTTGATAATATTTATCAACTGATACCGAATAGCGAGATTTATGTTCTCGGAAAATGGGTGGTAATATTCATTGGCATCGGCAAATTGTTCGATATGGGAGCCGGGTTAAACGGTGAGATCATTATTCTTTCCAAATATTATAAAGTGAATATTATTCTTGCTACAACTCTCGCATTGTTCACCATAAGCGCCAACCTGCTATTTATCCCCATGTATGGCATCACAGGCGCTGCTTTAGGCACCGCACTTTCACTTATCATTTTCAATGTGATTAAGTTTTTGTTTGTGTATTACAAATTCAAACTACAACCATTTACGTATAATAATCTTAAAGTATTGGTTATTGGCGCAGCGACACTATTGATTGGCTGTTATATTCCGGAAATTGACAACATAATGGCGGATATTGTCATGCGTTCTGCTGTGATTTTATTGGTTTATTCCGGAGCAATTGTACTAACCCGATCTTCGGCAGAAGTAACCCATATTCTGCAATCAATTCTTCGTTTCATCCGAAAAAAGCAATAGCCTCTTTCAGATTCTCACACACGTAATCAATCTGGACATCTGATATACCCGGAAAGATCGGAAGCGAAAGTATTCTGTTAGCCATATTTTTAGCCACGGGAAAATCGCAGCTTCGCAGGTTTAAATGTTCAAATGGTTCAAGTTCGGTCAGCGGCAACGGATAATGCATAAACGCCTGAATACCTCTTTGTTCTAAAAATCCCTGGACTTCATAATGATTTTCAATCTGGATCACAAACAAATGATACACATGCCTGGCGTATTCCGGGGTTACCGGAAGCTTCACAAGATTGCCGGTTAACCGTATGCAATATCTTGCCGCTGCTTTTACTCGTCGCATATTCCAGTCGTCCAGGTATTTGAGCTTGGAGATCAGGATTTTTGCCTGTAATGCATCTAAACGGCTGTTTCTGCCGATGATTTTATGTTTGTTTTTCCCTTTTTGCCCATGATTTGCCAGTACTCGTATTTTGTCAGAAAGTTTTTTGTCATTAGTGGTCACACAACCTCCGTCTCCCAGTGCGCCAAGGTTTTTTGTCGGGTAAAAGCTAAAGGCACCCGCCCATCCCATGCTTCCTGTTTTACCTTTATTATACGCTGCACCTGCTGCCTGTGCACAATCTTCTATAATCCGGATGCCGTATTTTTCAGCAATAGCCCCGATCTCCTTCATTTCAGCCGGAATGCCGTAAAAATGCACTACAATAAGTGCTTTTGTATTTGGTGTAATCTGCGCCTCTACAAGCGACGGATCAAGGGTGTAATAATCCGGATGTACGTCAACAAATACTGGAGTGGCACCAGTTCGGATCACACTAGAGGCCGAAGATATCCAGCTATAGGCAGGAACGATCACTTCATCGCCTGCTCTTGTCCCACAGGCTTCAAGAATAAGTTCGAGCGCATCGGTACAGTTGCCGGTACCGATGCAATACTTTACCCCTATGTACTCAGCAAATACATTTTCGAACTCTTCCACACATTCTCCACCGATGTAAACGGATTCAGACATCAAAGCCGTGATGCCCTCCAGTATCTCAGTTTTAATCAAATTGTTCTGCCAGGTGAGATCGTTGAATGGAATATTCATAACCTGTCCAAAAGGGTTGCCAGTTGTTTTGAAAGTGCCTTACGCGTATATTTTTCTAATCTTTTAGTATCCGGAAAGTTACCGTTTTTGTAATGCTTGAAAAAGTCGTTTAACGTATTTTTTATGGATTCTTTATCATTAGGAGAGCACATTTTTCCTGCCCCTGCTGATTCAATGATCTTAGCTGCATCGCTGTCAACCGGTCCTAAACCCAGAATGTGTTTCCGTGACGCAAGATACTCAAACAATTTAGCCGGGATGTGGCCTTTTGCACTCGGCGATTCGTTAAGAAGAAGCAAATTTACAGCGCTGCGACTATATTGTTCGATTATTTTGTCATGTGGCAGATATCCGAAGAATTCAAATTTATTTCTAAAAAGTGTGCTGTTATGAAGGTAATTTAAAATTTCACCCGATACCATCCCGCTGAACTGGAATTTGAAACTATTTTTAAAGGCTTCATTTTCATTACATATTTCGGTGACAGCATCCCACAAACCCACCGGATTTCTAAAATCATTGATCAAACCAGAATGATTGATAATGAAATCAATATTATTACCGGTATCCGATGATGTAAAATCTTGCATATCAAAACCATTGGTAATTACATCAACTTCACAATTATGGTCATGACGTATTTCGGATGCCCACGTCGGGCTTACGGTTAGTACTATGTCGGCATGTTCAACCACCTTTTTTTCCAGTCTTTCATGTGCACTTTTTGCAGGTTTTGTCAAATGAAAGTGTTTC
Source organism: Bacteroidota bacterium (assembly GCA_022567155.1). Classification (GTDB taxonomy): domain Bacteria; phylum Bacteroidota; class Bacteroidia; order Cytophagales; family Cyclobacteriaceae; genus SZUA-230. The sequence goes on along the minus strand of JADFHN010000056.1, from coordinate 21,678 downwards.
AACATATCCCACCTGCTCCAGGGATCGCGAAAATCTGCAATCCATTTGACACCCGTTAGCTTTTTTAGCTTCAGGCCGATCAAGTGCATGGAATGCGGAGGGCCGGTCGTTACCAGACAGTCGATTTTGTTGGTTTTAAAATATTTCGTCAAAAACTTTACAGACGGACGTACCCAGGCAACTTTTGGATCAGGTATAAATATATTGCCCCTTATCCATAATGCTGTTTTTTGAAATAAACCTGCTTCTTTTTCCGTCTTCAGAATGCCCTGTAACCTACTTTTTTTACTTGTAAATACATCAAAAACTGAGTAAGGCTCCCAAATCGGATAACGGATTACCTCCACTTCATCCGGGACATCTGAGACAAGAGAAGGATCTTTAATACTGAAGTCCGGGTTTTCGGGTGTGAATACAACGGGATTCCAGCCAAACTCAGGAAGATATTTTACAAATTTAAGCCACCGCTGTACCCCCCCTCCACCTGAAGGTGGCCAGTAATAGGTTATGATAAGCATCTTCTTCATCAACACAAATATACACCGACCATGAAAAAGAAAAATTTTGTAATTACTTTTGCCGCTTATTTAAAATCAGAGCATGAAAAGAATTGCAGTTTTTACATCAGGAGGAGACGCACCTGGAATGAATGCCTGCATACGCGCAGTTGTAAGAGGAGCTATATATTATAACCTCGAAATTTTTGGTGTTTATCAGGGATACAAGGGATTGATTGATGATGAGATACATCGGATGCACTCTAATTCTGTAAGTAATATTCTTCAGAAAGGAGGAACCATGCTAAAATCAGCACGCTAGGATGAATTCAAAACCAAAGAAGGAAGGAAAAAAGCGTATCAAAACCTGAAGAAAAAAAAGATCGACGGAGTTATAGGAATCGGTAGTGACGGAACTTTTAAGGGTCTTGCAAGTTTTTTTGAGGAGTTTAAAATGCCTGTAATTGGCATTCCTGGTACCATTGATAACGATATTTATGGTACCGATTTTACCATTGGATACGATTCTGCCGTAAACACCGCCCTTGATGCCATTGATAAGATCAGGGATACGGCAGATTCGCACGGGCGGATTTTTTTTTGTGGAAGTTATGGGAAGAGACTCGGGATATATCGCACTGAGATCTGCTATCGGCGGCGGGGCTGAAGCTGTCATATTACCCGAAAAAAACATCAGTACAAGAGATATTATTAATTACATCCGCGAAGATATACGCAGAGAAAAGACATTTTCAATCATCATTGTTGCAGAAAAAGACCCACCCGGCAGCTCCGTAAGAATGGCCGAAGTTGTACGCGAAACTCTCCCTGATAAAGACATCAGAGTAACTATTCTGGGTCATATACAACGAGGCGGGGCGCCTTCGGGTATGGACCGGATACTTGCCAGCACGCTCGGACTTGCAGCAGTCGAAGCTTTGATGGATGGTCATAAGGACAAAATGGTGGGCATTATCAATAATGAACTGGATTTTACGACGCTGAAAGAAAGTTTTTCAAAAACAAAACCACTCAACCGGGATTTGCTGAGGTTAGTGAAAATACTAAGTATTTAACTTTTCAGGACTATTCCTGAACCTTTGAGGTAATATATGCAACAATTTCCTCAAACAGCTCAGGATGAAACCACCTGTATTCAGGGTCTCTTCTAAACCAGGTGATCTGCCTTTTTGCATAGCGCCTTGAATTTTGTTTCATCAACCTGACAGCTTCGTCATAATCATACTTTCCGTCGAGATGGTTAAATATCTCCTGGTAACCGACCGTCTGGAGGGTATTATGATTCCGGAATGGGATCAACGATTTTACTTCTGCAAAGAGCCCACCCTCAATCATCCGGTCCATTCGTTGGTTGATACGGTCGTATAAATCAGGCTTGTTCCGATGAAGGCCGATTTTGACAAGACCAAACGATCTTTCCCTGCGCACCCTCTTCCTGAAGAACGAATAGGGCTTTCCAGAAGCGCGGATTACTTCCAGGGCACGAATTACCCGCTTTGGGTTTTGAAGATCAACAATTCTATAATACTCCGGATCATGAATGCGCAACTCTTCCAATAATGGTTCCAGTCCCGAGGCTTCAAATTCTTCATTTAAATCTTTCCGGATGACTGACTCCACTTCCGGAAATTCATCCAGCCCTTCGCACAATGCATTTATGTACAAGCCTGATCCACCACTGAGGATTAAAAGATCTTTTTTGCTGAAAACTTCATCACAAATAGCCAGTGCTTCTTTCTCAAAAATACCGGCATTAAATAAATCATTCAATGACTTTGATCCGACAAAATAATGTTTCACACCCGCCATTTCACCGATGGAAGGCTTTGCCGTACCAATGCTCATTTCACGATAAACCTGCCTAGAATCTGCATTGATGACCGAAGTATCGAAATATTTTGCTAATTTTATGGTAATCATTGTTTTACCAACGGCAGTGGGACCCGCAATGACAATCAGATTTTTATTTAATTTATACGTCATTAAAATCCCCTTTTGTTGAAATTTGTTTTACTTGCGAAACTCAAATATTAATAAATAAACTGATTTAACCAGCAAGGTTAAAATAATCATATTTAGTAAATTTACAGTACAATTGATTACTTGCGAAGTTGTTACAAAGATCAACCATATCGCCCGATCGCATAAAAAAGGATAATAACGGTAAGCAAAGTGCTGTTTTTGCCAACAGAAGTTTGTTTGATCAAAGTTCTGCATGCGTTTTTATTCTCGATGATGAGTTACGCATAAAATACTGTAATCCGGTAATAAAAACCAGCCTTGGATACGACCGGCGTCAGCTTCTGGCGTCAAGGTTCATTGATAACCTCATTCCGGCAATCAAACGGAATAAAATAAGCAAAACTTTAAATCAGTACATGGCCGGGAAGGTACCTCAATGCTTCAACTGTGAAATACTTACAAAAACAGGCAAAGTACGTATTTATAATTTTCAACCCATTTTGAACCAGGATATTGCCCCTTCAGAACTGATATTGATCGGAAATGACGTTACCTCGGAAATAAATAGAGTCAAATCAATTAAAAAGTCGAATGACCGGCTTTTGGATATTTTTGATGACGCCTACGACCTGATTCAAATTATAAAAACGGACGGTTCCTTTTTGATGGTTAACAATACATGGAAAGAAAGGCTTGGTTACACCAGCCAGCAATCCGTACATATGAACATACGTGATCTAATTTTTCCGCCATTTCTTGAAAAAACGATACAAACCATACAGGAAGTTGGTAAAAGGGGAAAGACAGAAAAATTTGAGACGATATTTCTTGATATAAACAAACAGAAAGTATTTCTAACAGGTACCATCCATCCCAAAATCGTACGTAATAAAGTTATTGAGTTCAGATGTGTGTTACGTGATGTTACCGAAAAGATCAAAGCTGAAAAAGCAAAAGATCTTTATTATCGCATTGCCAATCATACCATTCAAAGTGCCGATTTACCTACGCTGTTCAGTAAAATTCATTCCGAACTGATGAAGGTTATCGATGCGGATAATTTCTACATAGCGCTTTACGACAAAGACAAGGATCAGGATACGATTAAATTTCCATATTTTATAGATGAAAGTCACGACAATGAAGTAAAATATGCCGACCGAAAAATCAGTAAAGGTCTAACCGAATATGCCATATTTCTTGCCAAGCCTCTCTTGCTTTACCAAAAAGATATTGAAAAACTGATAGCAGAGGGAAAAATTTCACCGATAGGGGCTATGCCACAGGTGTGGTTAGGAACACCGTTGAAAGTAGATGAGCATATAATCGGAATAATTGCAGTTCAATCTTACAGTGATAAATCAAAATACTCACTGAAAGACCTTGAATTGCTTGATTTTATCTCCGGACAAATTGCTCTGGCCATTGATATCAAGGAAACCGAAGAAAAGCTGAATAGTCAGACAGCTCGTTTGAATGCAATTTTTGAAAGTAGTTCACATCTTATCTGGTCGATTAACCGGAAACAGGAGCTAACATCTTTTAATCGGAATTACTTTGAAGCGATATTTAAGGAATTCAATTTAAAACCTGATGTATCTTACGAAAAAGATGGAGCGCTTATAATTGAAAAATATGACGATTTCTGGAACAGAAAATATAAAGAAGCCTTCCAGGGAAATCAGCTCCATTTCGAAATAAAACTTAAGAAAGATAATGGCGATGAAGTCTGGAAAGATATTTTCCTGAACCCGATCTATCAGCCGGACAATACCATTGAAGAAGTGTCAGGCATTGCTACGGATGTTACAGAAAAAAAACTTTCAGAGATTGCTGTCCTTGACAGTGAAGAAAAATTCCGGACCATTTTTGAGTCCATTCAGGATCTTTATTTCCGGTGCGATTTTGATGGATCGCTGAAAATGATCAGCCCTTCGGTGCACGAAATACTGGGATATACAGCAGAGGAGGTAATAAACACATCAATTACAAAATACTACCTGTTCAAAGCGGCGAACAAAAACCTGGTTTACCGTATTAATAAAAACAAACGGATCAAAAACCTTGAAATTTCATTAATCCATCAAAACAAGAAAATACTGCAATGCATTTGCAATGTCAGACTTGTTTATGACAAATCCGGCAAACCGTATCAAATTGAAGGAATTGTTAGAGATATTACACAGTTAAAACTTGCAAATCTTGAACTGATCAAGGCGAAAGAACTGGCCTTAAAATCGCTGAAAGTAAAAGAGCAGTTTCTTGCCAACATGAGCCATGAGATCCGCACACCTATGAATGGAATTATCGGGATGATAGACCTGATAGCTGACACGCCCTTAAACAAGGAACAAACGAAATACATAAAAACCATTAAAAAGTCATCAGAAACACTTTTACATATTCTGAATGACATCCTTGACCTTTCAAAAATAGAGGCAGGCAAAATGGAATTACGTGAAACGCCCGTCAGAATAACCGAAGTAATGGAAAAGCTGACTGCATTATTCAGTCAGCAGGCGCTTTCGAAAGATATCAGTCTGAATTATCACATAAGCAAACAAATCCCTAAAGTCATTATTTGTGATGAAACAAGAATATTGCAGGTGCTTGCAAATCTTACCTCTAATTCATTAAAATTCACACCCAATGAAGGTTCCATAGATATAGGAGTAAAGGCAGAACGCCTGGAAGATAATATGCTGATGATGCGGATCGAAGTACATGATTCAGGAATTGGCATTGCAGGTGAAAATCTTGATAAACTTTTTACAAGCTTCACTCAGGTTGATAATTCTCCTTCGAAATTATATGGCGGTACAGGACTCGGACTTGCTATTTCCAAAGAACTATGTACTTTGATGAGCGGAGACATCGGTGTATATTCCAAGCCAGGTCTTGGAAGCACATTCTGGTTTACTTTTACCGCAAGGATACCTGGTGCAACAGAGCTTAAGCAAATACAGTTTGAAGAGTTGTTGCATAATGAAAATTACATTTCACTTTCTGGCATGAACCCTGATGTGCTGATTGTGGATGATAACAGTATAAACCGGGATGTGGCCGCCGAAATTCTGCGCAAAGCAGGATGCCAGGTTAAAGTTGTTGACAGTGGATTAAGCGCCATTGAGCATGTAAAAGAGAAAGATTTTGATATTATTTTCATGGATATTCAGATGCCTGAAATGGACGGTATTGAAGCAACTAAGATCATAAGATCACTTCATTTGAAAAAAACACCCCCCATCATTGCAATGACAGCCTATTCACTTGAAGGAGATAAAAACAAATACCTTCTTGAAGGTCTTGATGATTATGTGTCCAAACCGCTGCGAGCCAGTAAATTGATCCACAAAATAAAAATATGGCTTTTAAAAACCGGAAATCCGGATATTCTGAGAATAAATCATAATGCTGAAATTGAATTAAATTCCGGGAATGGAGATCATTTAAAGGTTGTTAATTCTGAGGTAGTTGACCAGCTTCGCAAATACGGTAACGAAGATTTTATTAAATCCGTATTCAGGGGTTTTATGGATGAAGCACAGGCCCAAATAAAACAATGTGCAGATTCAGTAAAAAATGATGACTACAAGAAAATTTTAGATAACTTGCATACATTAAAAGGCAATGCAGGTACGTTAGGAGTCGAGAAGGTAGCACATATGGCTTCTCGTATAGAAGCAAACCTGCGAAATCAGGATCGTGCGAATCTTGAAAAAGATCTGAAAATTTTAGGAGCAACATTCCTTGAATTTGAAAGCCAGTTAACTGATATCATTAATAACTAATTTTTTAAATGGGAAAAAAAGTTCTTATTGCAGAAGACAGTTCGGTTATTCAAAATCTTACCAGAAAAATACTGGAACAACTGAGATTTGAAATTACTATGGTTAAAAACGGACAACAGGTTATTGACAAAATAAAGGTAGAGGATTTTGACCTGATTCTCATGGACATTAATATGCCTGTTCTGGATGGCATAGATTGTACACAGCAAATCAGAGCTATGAATGATCAGAAAAAATCAAGGGTTCCGATACTGGCTATTACAGGTAATGCGAAAAATTATAGCCTGGAAGAATTTAAAGAAGCGGGAATAAATGAATACCTTCCCAAACCACTTGATTTTGACAACCTTGTAAAAATGGTAATCCGCTATACTTCCTGATCTATGACCATAAAATACTCCAGACATTATTTGCACAAGCTGGAAGATTTAATGGCCGAAACTGATTTTATACTACGATACGAAAAAGGTAATTTCAAATCCGGGTATTGCATTTTATCGGAAACCCGGATAGCGTTAATAAATAAATATTACTCTATTGAAGGTAAGGTCAATTGTCTGATCGATATTATTAAATCAATTGAAATTGATCCCGCAAAACTCAGCGAGAAGAACCAAAAGCTTTTTACGGAGCTATCTCAAACCGAATTAAAACTTTGACTGTAACATTTTTAGGAACCGGTACGTCGCAGGGTGTGCCAGTTATAGCCTGTGACTGTGAAGTGTGTCACTCCCTCGACTTCAGAGATAAGCGCACACGAACTTCGATTCATATGGAGGTGGACGGACAAAGCATTGTAATTGACACCGGACCGGATTTTCGACAACAAATACTCAGGGAGCGTATCCAAAAACTGGATGCTGTAATCTTCACACATCAACACCGTGACCATACAGGAGGTCTGGATGAGGTACGGTCATTTAATTTTAAGCAAAAATCAGACATGCCGATTTATGGCAGCCGGCATGTTATCGAGCAATTAAAAAAAGAATATGAATATATTTTTAACCCAGGCGATTATCCGGGAGTTCCAAGGGTAATTGAATTTTTAATCGATAGTAACACATTCCGGATCAATAATACAGATATAATTCCTATCAATCTGTTGCATTATAATCTTCCGGTATTCGGATTCAGGATATACGACTTCACATACATTACTGATGCAAATTATATCGATCAAAACGAAAAGGAAAAGATAAAAGGAAGTAAGGTACTAGTAATCAACGCATTACAAAAAAAACATCATATTTCTCATTTTAATCTGCAAGAGGCGCTTGATATCATCTCCGAGTTAAATCCTGAGAAAGCCTATCTTACGCATATCAGTCACTATCTAGGGCAGAGCAGACAGCTAGAGGAAGAATTGCCTGATAATGTAATGCTTGCCTATGATGGCCTTAAGATCGATCTTTAACCGTGCATCTGAACTACTATTTTATCCGGCAGATAGCATTCCGTCTACATGAAGTATTGCAGGGAAAATCGTTATCAGAGGCTTATACACAAAATAAAGATGAAATCATATTCCGGTATGATGATTTTAATAAACCACCGGACAATAGAGGTACGACTTTTTTTATAAGAGCATACCTGACTTCGGTGTTTTGCTGCCTTACTTTCCCTGGTCAGCATCAGAGAAAACGGAGAAACAGCACGGATCTGTTCCGGAATATAGTTGGTATTGAAATCCTGGAAGTAAAGCCTTTTGAAAATGAACGTGCATTTACTATCCGGTTCAGAGATGCATTTCAATTGGTATTCAAGCTTTTCGGTAACCGATCTAACATCCTTTTGTTCCATAACAATACGTGTATCGAAATGTTTCACAACAAAATGACCGGCGATGCACAACTTAATCCATCTGCCCTTGACAGGCACATCAGTGCTGATTATACAGCCTTTGTGCAAAAGCCCGATTTAAAATCAACTTTTCCCGTGTTAGGAAAACTCCCTGAATTATACCTTGATGCGTTGGGGTACGAAAAGGCTGATGCCAAAGAAAAGTGGGAATTGATCCATAAAACTATTGAACTGCTAATGCATCCTGAATCATATTTTGTAACACGAATAGATGACAAATGGCATCTCTCCCTGTTGCCAATCGGCCAGGTACAAACTGAAATCGATAATCCGTTTGAGTGCTCAAGTTCATTTTTTCAGTTATTTATCAGAGAAGATGAGCTCAACAATGAAAAACAAAAAATACTGACGCAGTTAATACGGGAAAAAACGAAAGCCGAAAACTATATTTCCAAAACAAAAGCTAAACTTTCTGAATTAAAAAAAGGAAGTAGTTACCGCCAAATGGCAGATACACTTATGTCAAATTTGCATGAGATCAAACCAAATGCCAAAAGCGTGGTTCTTCAAAATTTCTTTACCGGCAAAAACGTTGAAATAAAATTAAAACCTGATCTTACACCTCAAAAAAATGCTCAAGTGTATTACAGAAAATCGAAAAATATTTCAATTGAAATTGATACATTGTCGGAAAACATCAGGCGTAAAACAGCATCTCTCAGCAAGATTGAAAGCGCTATTGTTTCCATTCACGAAATTCATGATTTAAAAAAGTTAAGAACATTTGCTGTCCAAACCGGCTTGAAAACCGATACAATACGTAAAAAAGAATCTTTCCCTTACATAGAGCGGGAATTTATGGGATGGCGGATTCTCATTGGAAAAAGCGCAAAACACAATGATCTTTTATTAAAAAAATTTACATGGAAAGAGGACTTATGGCTACATGTCAAAGATGGGCCGGGTTCACATGTGATTGTTAAATACAAGTCGGGAAAACCATTCAACAACGCGGTCATTCAAAAGGCAGCAGAGCTGGCTGCATACTACTCAAAAAGAAAAAATGAATCGCTGTGTCCCATTATTTACACACCCAGAAAATTTGTCCGGAAAAGAAAAGGAGATCCCCCGGGACTGGTGGCAGTAGATAAAGAAAAAGTAGTTCTGGTTGAACCAAAAAATTAAGTGTCGTGGCTTTTAATTCTTGTAGGTGTTATTTAATCTTATTCACTTGCAAGGTATTCACTCTTCCGGGCTTATTTATCGGCATTGCCGCAAGATTGATAATAATATCTCCCTTTTTCACATAATCATTTTTCTTCAACAATTCATAAATGTCCGAAATGGTTGTATCAGTAGATTCCGAACGGTTGTAATAGATGCCTCTTAATCCCCAAACCAGATTCATGGTATTGATAAATGGTTTGTTATTCGTAAAAATGAATATACAAGCCTGTGGCCGGTAAGATGAAAGCTTAAATGCTGTATAACCTCTATGTGTTAATCCGATCATGGCTTTTGCATTGGTGTAATTTGCCAGTTGCGCCGACATGTGAACCACGCTGTCATTCAGAAAATAATCCGATTCTTCATCAAGTGGATAAAGTTTATAATAGATATCTCCTTTTTCTTCAACATTCCGGATGGTGTTCACCATGCTCCTGATCACTTCTACCGGATAGGCTCCCACGGCAGTTTCACCTGAAAGCATCAGCGTATCAGCACCGTCCAGCACCGCATTGGCTATATCATTGGTTTCGGCTCTGGTGGGTCTCGGGTTTTCTATCATGCTCTCCATCATTTGGGTGGCTATAATTACCGGTTTGGCCACTTTTCGACATTTTTCAACAATTATCTTCTGGAGCATGGGCACCTCTTCGCTTCTAATTTCAACGCCTAAATCGCCACGGGCTACCATAATACCATCACTTACATTGATGATTTCATCAATATTCCGGATTGCTTCGGGTTTTTCGATTTTAGCGATTATCAGTGTTTCTTTCCCTGCCTTTTCAATTTTTTTCCTCAATTGAATAATATCTGAGGCCTTTCTTACAAATGACATTGCAACCCATTCAATGTCGTGTTCAATAGCAAATTTCAGATCATTTGCATCCTTGGCTGTGAGCGAAGGGGCAGATATTTTGGTGTTAGGCAGGTTTATCCCCTTTCTTGATTTTAATTTTCCTCCAAATATCACACGTGTATATACATCCTGTTCCTTCACTGCTTCAACACAAAGTTCAATTTTACCGTCATCTACCAGTATGGTATCACCGATTGACAGATCCTTGGGAAGTCCTCGGTAGGAGGTCGAAACTTTTTTAGCATTACCCAATACAGATTTGGTGGTGATGATAAGCTGATCACCTTCCTTTATATATGTTTTTTTCTCTACTTCCTCAATTCGTATTTTAGGTCCTTGCAGGTCCTGAAGAAGGCAAATAGTTGTACCGAGCTGTTGGTTAATCTCTCTGACATACTTCACTACTTTGGCATGATCATCCCAGGAGCCATGAGCAAAGTTCAATCTGAAAACATCTGTGCCAGCATTTACAAGTTCTTTAAGTTTTTTCTTGGTGTTGCTTGCTGGTCCAACTGTTGCAATTATTTTGGTTTTATTAAACTCAACTAAATTCATTTAAAATAAAAAGTTTTCTTTTGATTTAATTTTTTCTATTTCAACTTTTATTGCATAATCCACCCCATTCACCTTCCGGAGAATATCAAGAAAAGAAGCTGACTCCCGTTTCAGATATCCTGTATCGCCAGTTACCATAATAAAAAAATCCATTGTTATCATCTCCGGTACCAGAAATAAATTTTCACCATATTGGGATTCATAACTTCTGTTCTTCAAAAGCCGGATAAGCGAATTTTCAGTTTTAAATTTGAAATTAGTGATTGCCAGTTTGTGATCAACAAATTTTATAAGCAGATCTTTCTTACGTGTAAGTGATATTCCAAGGCTCTTATTAAGATTCCAGGCTAACTTATAGTCCTTAAACGCTGAAACAACTCCAAATACATCAAAATCAAATTCGTAATCAACAAAAAGCTTCTGCTTCTTCATTTTGAACGTACAAAATAAACACCAAAAACTGATAATAACAATTGTATCTGTATTTGACATGCCTAATGATGAAGCTAAAATAACACGCAACTATCTTTGACATTATTGTTTTAAATCTATTTCTTTGCAGTTGAATTTTTCATTGACCATTAAATTTTGTAGGAAATGTCAGAAATTGCACAAAAAGTAAAAAGCATCATTATTGACAAACTGGGAGTAGAAGAGTCGGAAGTTACGCCCGAAGCAAGCTTCACGAACGATCTGGGTGCAGATTCCCTGGATACAGTTGAACTAATCATGGAATTCGAAAAGGAATTCAACATCTCTATTCCCGATGACCAGGCAGAAAACATTTCTACTGTAGGTCAAGCCATCTCTTACCTTGAAGAAAACGTCAAATAATACGTTAATAATAAAAATACACCTAAAGTTCATTTATGAATTTTCGCAGAGTTGTTGTTACAGGTATGGGAGCACTTACTCCCCTTGGAAACACAGCCCCCGATTATTGGACAGGTCTTACCAGCGGGGTCAGTGGAGCTGGCCCTATTACCCGATTCGATGCCGAAAAATTCAGAACACGATTTGCCTGTGAGGTAAAGAATTTTAATCCTGATGACTTCATGGAAAGAAAAGAAGCCAGAAGGATGGATTTATTCACGCAGTTTGCACTGGTGGCAAGTGAAGAAGCCCTGAATAGTACAGGTATTGATCTGGCAAAAATTGATTTAGACCGGGCGGGTGTGATCTGGGGCTCTGGTATTGGCGGTCTCAAAACCTTTGAAGATGAAATGTTACATTTTGGCCAGGGAGATGGCACACCTCGGTTTAACCCCTTTTTTATCCCAAAAATGATTGTCGATATCAGCGCAGGATTAATATCCATTCGTTTTGGGTTCAGAGGGCCTAACTTTGCAACTGTTTCTGCGTGTGCTTCAAGCACCAATGCTTTAATCGATGCCCATAACTATATCAAGTTGGACTACATGGATGTTGCCATTACTGGTGGCTCGGAAGCGGCTATAACCATTGCAGGTATTGGTGGTTTTAATGCCATGAAGGCATTGTCAGAAAGAAATGATGCTCCTCAAACTGCCTCGCGTCCGTTTGATAAAGACCGCGATGGCTTTGTGCTGGGCGAAGGTGCCGGCGCATTGATATTGGAGGAGTATGAACACGCCCTGGCAAGAGGGGCAACTATTTATGCCGAGCTGCTTGGAGCTGGAATGTCTGCCGATGCTTACCATATCACCGCACCGCATCCCGAAGGGCTTGGAGCTACCAATGTGATGATCAACGCACTGAAAGATGCAGGCATTGCGCCATCAGAGATTGATTATATAAATGTACATGGTACCTCCACACCGCTTGGCGACATCAGTGAAGTTGCTGCAATTCAAAAAGTGTTTGGCGCGCATGCCTATGATCTCAACATCAGCTCAACCAAATCAATGACCGGTCATTTGCTTGGTGCCGCAGGAGCCGTTGAAGCCATTGCTTGTATTATGGCTATAAATGACCATATTATACCCCCTACTATTAACCATTTTACAGACGACGAAAACTTTGATCCGAAACTTAATTTTACTTTTAATATTGCTCAGAAGCGGGAAGTAAATATTGCGATGAGCAATACATTTGGATTTGGCGGACACAATACATCCGCCATATTTGCAAAAGTTGACCGTTAGTGCCTGCATTAGGAAATTTTAAATTTCAATTTAAGAAATCAAGCGATCAGGACCTTCAGGTCCGCGATTACCTGAAAGGAATAATTGGCTATACACCCCGAAACTTTCAGTTATTCAAACTTGCTATGCTGCATAGTTCGGTCGCAAAAAAAAACATACAGGGGCAAACAGAATCGAATGAAAGGCTTGAATATCTTGGCGATGCCATACTGGGTGCAGTTATAGCCGAGTATCTTTTCAAAAAATACCCCTATAAAGACGAAGGATTTCTGACGGAGATACGTTCGCGGATTGTAAGCCGAGAATCGCTAAACCAACTGGGTAAAAAACTTGGACTTCAACACATCCTTGAAGCTGACCTTAAGATCAAATCGCCTCATAAGTCCGTTTACGGAGATACTCTTGAAGCGCTTGTAGGCGCTGTATATCTAGACAGGGGGTATGTTTATTGCAGAAAATTTATTCTTTCCAGGCTTCTTGAACCCTACTTCAACCTGAAAGAAATAATAAAAAACAATACGAACTTTAAAAGCAGTATCATTGAATGGTCCCAGAAAAAATCAACGGAATTGAGTTTTGAAACCAGGGATGTTAAAGACATCAAAAACAGAAAAGAGTTTACAGTAGAGGTACTGATCGATAATAAGCCCATCGCAGTCGGATACGGTAGTTCAATAAAGAAAGCTGAACAGGATGCAGCACAAAAAGCAATTGAACAGTTAAATTTGGATACGTTATAACGTTCAATAAAATGAAGGTAGGAGGTGCATCATTAAATCAAACCCCGCTTGACTGGCAAGGCAACACACAGCGAATAAAAATAGCAATAAATGAAGGTATTTTACAAAATACTGAAATACTATGCTTTCCTGAACTAGTACTTACAGGTTATGGTTGTGAAGACCTGTTTCTTGCCGGTTGGTTGCTGGAAAAAACAGAACGGATACTTGATGAGATAATACAAGTATGTGAAAATATTACCGTTATCATAGGTATCCCACTGAAATATCAGGGCCACGTATACAATTGTGCCTGCGTTATCCGTAATCAAAAAATACTGGGCATCATCGCCAAACAAAATATGGCAGTCGATGGCGTTCATTACGAGACTCGTTGGTTTACACCCTGGAAATCCGGTAAAGTAGTAAACATTGACTATTGCCACGATTCCGTTCCTCTTGGTGATATGGTATTCGACATTGACGGTCAGGTTATCGGTTTTGAAATATGCGAAGACGCATGGCGCAAGAACCGGCCCGCGTACAGCCTCCGGGACCGCGATGTTGACATAATATTCAACTTGTCTGCCAGCCACTTTGCGCTTGAAAAAACCACGGAACGTCAGGAACTTGTTATCTCAAGTTCAAAAAAATTTACTTGCACATATGTATATGTAAACCTGCTTGGTAACGAAGCAGGTAGAATGATTTACGACGGAGAAATCATAATTGCACGCAAAGGAAAGTTGCTGGCTTTAAATCAGCGGCTGTCCTTTAAAGATATAAATATCCTTTCATTCGACCTTAAAATGGATCAGACTGATATGTACGTGATTCAGGAAAATCATCATGAGTTTACGCGCGAAAAGGAGTTCGTTCAGGCCACATCACTCGCGTTATTTGATTATTTCAGAAAAACTATTGTCAACGGTTTCGTTTTGTCACTGAGCGGAGGGGCCGATTCTGCCATGTGCGCCGTACTGGTATTCGAAATGGTTAAAAGAGCAGCCTCTGAATTGGGCTGGAATGAATTTCTGAAAAAAATAAACAATGAAGAACTGATTGACCGTGTCCGGCAATTGGATACAGGTAAGGCACATAAATTTGTAGTAGGTCATATACTTACATGTGCCTATCAGGCTACCGAAAATTCTTCGGAAGATACTTATCTGGCTGCGCAGAACCTTGCCAACTCAATTGGAGCAGGTTTTTTTCGATGGAATGTTGATACGGCCATAGCCGGTTATACCACCTCGATCGAAAAAGCCATAGGCCGCAAACTGGAGTGGGAAAAAGACGATATTGCCTTACAAAACATACAGGCAAGAGCAAGATCACCCGTAATCTGGATGCTGGCCAATGTAAAAAATGCCATCCTGATAACAACATCAAACCGGAGTGAAGGAGATGCAGGTTATGCAACCATGGACGGTGATACCAGTGGCAGCCTTGCACCCATTGCCGGTATCGACAAAGCTTTTATACGCCGCTGGTTGAAGTGGGCTGAAATACACCTGGGACTAGAGGGGCTAAAAAAAGTAAACTCGATGATACCAACGGCAGAATTGAGGCCTCCGGAATATAATCAAACAGACGAAACTGACCTTATGCCCTATGATGTGATGGTGGAAATTGAAAGACTGGCAATTCGCGATCATTATGCACCGGTTGAAGTTTACCAGATACTCAAACAAAAAAAAATCTCAGAAGTAACGTCTCTAAAAAGTTATATAGCGAAGTTTTTTACACTCTGGGCACGTAATCAGTGGAAGCGGGAGCGGCTGGCGCCTTCTTTTCACATCGATGATTTTAATATAGATCCAAGATCCTGGTGCAGATTTCCCATTATTTCAGGCAATTTTCAGGATGAATTAAAGGAGTTGGAAGCTGCAGGCTGAACTATTGGGTTATTCATTTATCTTTAACGAAATTTTTTTTAAAAAAGAATGACAAACTTTCTATACCTCATCTGGAATGCAGATCCGGATATTTTCACCTTGTTTTCCCGCCCGATCAAATGGTACGGCTTGCTTTTTGCCCTCGGTTTCCTGATAGGTCAACAGATAATACTATGGATGCTGAAAAAGGAAGCACCGGAAGGTGATTCTTTTAAAAAAAGGGCGGAAAAGGATGTAGAAACGCTAACCATTTATCTGGTGCTGGCCACAATTATTGGAGCACGATTGGGCCATGTACTGTTTTATGAGCCTGATAAATATATTAAGAATCCATTGGATATCCTAAAAATATGGGAAGGCGGACTTGCCAGTCATGGTGCAGCTATCGCTCTCCTTTTTGTCCTCTGGCTTTTTGCCCGAAAAAGAGCAAACTGGACATGGCTTAAGATTGTTGACAGAATTGTAATTGTAGTTGCACTTGTGGGTGCACTTATCCGGTTTGGGAATTTTATGAATTCCGAAATTTACGGGTTACCGACAGGTTCTGAATATGGTATTGTATTTACAAGAAACGCTTCGGAGGCCATTATAAGGAATTCCGGACTTGTAAACGACGTTTCGTATTCAAAAATGACGAAACCAAATGAAGGGAATTATGTGCCGGTAGTCATCAACCTTACTTTCAAAAGAGGAGTTGACGAAAACCAAATGAAGACCTATATCGAAAACAATCTGCCCACCATACTGGGAGGCCGGTATTCCTATATATCCGATCATTTGTTGATCGATCCGGAAAAGTCTGTTGTATATACTATCAACGGCAGGGAGGCCCATGTAAACGCCCTGGGTATTCCACGACATCCTACACAACTGTATGAATCTCTTACCACATTTCTCCTTTTTCTGCTCCTGCTTTCAATATGGTACAGATATAAGGCAAACACCCCCCGTGGGCGTCTTATTGGTTTATTTCTGGTAATTCTTTTCGGATTAAGGTTCGTTCATGAGTTTTTTAAAGAAAATCAGGTTTCGTTTGAAGATAACATTCCTTTAAATATGGGCCAATGGCTGAGTATTCCGATGGTCGTATTTGGAATACTTATACTGATCCATTCATTTAGACATCAGGGTACAGGATCGTAACCACTACCACCCCAGGGGTGACAACGTGATATTCTTTTAATGCCCAAAACCGTGCCTTTCAATACCCCATGTTTCATGATGGCGTCTTTTGCATAATGCGAGCACGTGGGTGTAAAACGGCAGGAACCGTGAAAAAAAGGCGAAATAATTATTTGATACAATATTATCGGTATGGCAAATATCTTCCTTATAATCCGGCCCTTCGTCATCTGTTTAAACAAAATTTTTTAGTTGAATAAAGAACGACCTCCGATTATATTAACTATTTTTGAAAACTTGCAAACAATTATCATAAGATAAATCCGGGTTACAAAAATAAAGACCGCGGTGTAGCACGATCCTATATGAATATCACAAAGGCAAAAATAGCGTATTTTTCAGCACTGTGGATAGTTATTTCGTTATCATTTACTGGCTATGTGCAGTCTCAGAGTGCGAATGATACGGATTTGTTGACAGAGGCAGATACAACATCAAGAACTGTTGAAATAGATAAAATTATAATCACCGGAAATAAAAAGACTAAGAATCACATCATAATGCGGGAGTTGGATATCAAGCCAGGAGAAAGATACAATATACAAGACCTTCGGGTAATACTTGATGATGATCGAAACAAGATTTATAATACTAGTTTGTTTAATTCTGTCGAAATACACATTTATGAACTAACATTTAACAAGGTACTCATTCAGGTGGATGTGGATGAACGGTGGTATTTTTATCCTATCCCTAAAATTGCTTTTGTGGACCGGAATTTTAACGACTGGGTAGTAAACCGTGGCGCGGACCTGAGCCGGCTTAATTATGGGATAAAATTTACACAATACAACTTCAGGGGAAGAAAAGAACGATTGCATTTATTGTTGCAGGGTGGATATACGAAAGCGGCCGGATTGCAATATGATATACCCTACATTGATAAAAGCCAGCGGACAGGACTTTCTTATAATATCAGTTATGGCGAAAATACAAACATGAATTATTCAACTATTGACAACGTTCA
This sequence comes from Bacteroidota bacterium, assembly GCA_022567155.1. GTDB lineage: Bacteria > Bacteroidota > Bacteroidia > Cytophagales > Cyclobacteriaceae > SZUA-230. The sequence continues at coordinate 4,074 of JADFHN010000056.1, read as the reverse complement.
GCAATACCTTGACTCAGATTTGATTATAAAAACATCTTTTAAAACCCAGATGTCTGTTATACGTCGGAATTCCTTTTATATACGACATCATTTTGGCCTTGAATACGATAATCAATGGATCGCTGATACAGTCGTAAACCTGAATTCTGAATATTTCAACAATTCAACTACGAGACAGCAGTTTTTTACATTAGGTTATTTATTCAGCTCCGACCACCGCGACATCATTGCTTATCCGTTAAGAGGCTATTTATTCCGTTTCTCGGTTATAAAAAGGGGCTTGGGGATATTCGATGACCTTAATATGTTTAATATCCTGTCCTCCTATGCAAAATTCTGGGAGTTTAATAACAAGTTGTTTCTTTCCAATTACACGAGTGTTTACCTGAGTTTTCCTGCCAGACAACCTTACGCCAATATTTCAGGACTCGGTTATAGCAAAAACACGATACGGGGATACGAGTTGCTTGTTATCGATGGTAAAAGTTATATGATAAATAAAACCACCTTTAAGAAAGAGTTATTTTCTATTAACAAAAAAATTAATGCCATTCCAGTCAAGCAATTCCAGACCTTTCCACTGGCTATTTATTTAAAAACCTACTTCGATTTCGGATATGTAAACAACCTGGAAAACCCGGAACTCACTACTAGTCTTACCAACACCTTCATTTATGGTTACGGATTAGGGCTTGATATATTCACGACCTACGACCTGGTTATTCGAATGGAATATTCCATCAATTCTCAGAACGATCCCGGGTTCTTTCTGCACTTCAGAAAGGAATTTTAATTACAGCCTTCATGTATTTGCAATTTTTGCAACAACTCCCTAACAAACACCTGACGTTCAACGATAATCCTTAAAAATAGGCTCATTGGTTTCATTATATATGACCAGGCTTCAATTACATTTACGATGTGTTTACAAGATTAATTGCCATATCGTTTCTATGTATGCCTTATCTCTCCGATGCACAGATTACCAGCTTTCAGGGAGCCCGCTCGTCCGGAATAGCACATACGTCGGTTACTTACGCCGATGGCATGTCAATCTATAATAATGCAGGATCATTGGGGTTTTCAAAATATTCCTCTGTTATAACCGGTTATCAAAACAATTATGAAGTAGAAGGACTTAATACCGTTTTTGCGGTAATAAATAAGCGGATAAAAACAGGTGCAATATCCATTGGTGTTTCAGCATTCGGTGATGAGTTTTTCAGTATATCACGTGTAAGTACCGGAATCGGAAACAGGTTTGGAATTGCAGCACTTGGGGTTTCACTGCATTACATCCAATACCGTATCGAAGGATTTGGTTCGCATGGATTTATCAGTGTTGATGTTGGCGGACTTGCGGAGTTAACCCCACGGTTGTTTATTGGAGGACGAATTAAAAATATTAATCAGGCGAAAATATCAAAATTTACTAATGAGTACTACCCGACAATCCTCACAGCGGGTATTTCATACCGGCCCACTGACCAATTACGATTCAATACCCAGATTGACAAGGACCTTGAATTTCCCGCAAAATTAAAATTTGGCCTGGAATACAAGATCAACGCGCTAAGTTTACGAACAGGTCTGAATACCCAGCCTCTCTGGTTTAGTTTCGGTTTTGGGTTCATACATAAGAAATTTATCCTCGATTACGCCCTTCAGAATAACTATCTGCTTGGCCGTTCACATAGTATTTCCATAGCTTATCGGATCAAAAATTGAAAAACTATTTTAAAATATTATCACTATGTCAGCTTCTATCTTTAGAATTATCTGCACAGAATAATCCACAGTGGATATCGGGAATTTTAGATCTGGAAATCGATGGCGAACAAAATATGGAAGCCTATGAACAAATGATTTTACGCTACCGAACTCCGCTGGATATTAACAACGCTTCGTATAAAGAACTGGCTGGTTTGTATATTCTCAGCGAAAAGCAGATTGTACAATTGATGCGGCACATACAGAAGTATGGCCCGTTGGTATCCATTTATGAACTGCAGACCATACCCGGTTTTAGTACACAAACCATTAAAGCGCTGCAACCTTACATAATAATTGACACTGACAGGCATCATTCCCAATTAAGTAAATCCTTGAAAGGGTACGTACTTACAAGGGCGGATCGCATTATAGAACAAAAATCCGGGTATCAACATGCTGATCCCGACATCAGGTATATGGGCTCTCCCGTAAAAATAGTTTCAAAGCTAAGATTATCAGTTGGTCCGCGAATACAAACAGGTATCACTGTTGAGAAGGACGCCGGTGAATCATTAATGTGGTCACCATCAGAAGGCGCATACGGTTTTGACCACGTTTCCGGATTTGTGCGTTTAAAAGGAGATAAATTTGTTAAAAATATTATAATTGGCGATTTTACAAACCTGTGGGGTCAGGGTCTGGTAATGGGAGGAGGCTTTTTTATGGGCAAGGGCCGTGAACCTATTATGACCGTGAAAAGAAATTCCATCGGTTTTGAACCCTACGGGTCTGTTTCAGAATATGGTTATTTCAGGGGAGCCGCAATTGAAGTCACACCGGGACCCTTAACTGTCTCTTCCTTTTTCTCCAGCCGAAATGTGGATGCAGGCATGAATACGGAAGGTGAGATCACCTCACTGCTTACTTCCGGATTACATAGAAATCTTAGAGAATTATCAAAAAGACAGGTAGTAAAAGAACATGCAGCAGGGATAAACATCGAATATCAACCACATAATAAACATTTAAGTTTTGGCACTTCCTTGATTTACAACAGATATAGTGTACCATTTGAAACTACGGAAAAACCTTATAAGCTATTTGACAATACAGATGCCAATAACATGGTTGCCGGGATGCACTTCGAATACAGAAAAACAAATGCCGTTTTTTTTGGTGAAGCCGCCGCCGCCCAAACAGGCGGTTATGGTCTTATCAGTGGCCTTATTGCATCCCTTTCGCATAGCTTTGATGTCATCATCGTTGTTCGGGATTATTCCCGTAAATTCAATAGTCCCTACGCTTTTCAGGCTTTTCGTGTATCTTCTCAGGCCCGAAATGAAAAAGGTATTTATTGGGGTGTGAAATACCGGCCCAATACAACACTCCTGCTATCCGCGTTTGCAGATGTTTATACATATCCGTGGCTTACTCCTGCTGTTTATTCTCCTTCGTATGGCAATGATTTTATGTTCAATATTGAATATAACCCTTCCGATATCATTCAGGTGCGTGGTCTTCTGCGTTCCGGGAAAAAAGAAAAGAACAACAGAACTAAGGATGCTAAAATTCCCGGCGTCAACTCCGGGCAAAAGCTACAACTGCATACCGATACCCGGATAACCCTAAGCAGCCATGTAGCGGTCCGGTTCAGTATCCGGCATTCATCCTATAAGATCGGCGAGGCAATTTCAAAGGGATTTCTATTCTACCAGGATTTTATTTTAACATATCCGAAAACCACACTGTCAACAAGATTTGCAATAATTGACAGCCCTGAATTCCAAAACAGGTTTTATGTTTATGAGCGGGACCTTTTGTATTCCTTTTCTGTACCGATGTATTATGGTACCGGGACAAAATACTATATTTTATTAAAACAGGTGTTATTCCCTAAACTGCATCTTTGGCTTAAGTGGTCAAGAGCTACTTTCAGTAACCGGACATATATTGGTTCAGGAACCGAAAAAATTTCCGGAAACATTAAATCTGAAATTAAAGGCCAGCTTATTTATAAGTTCTAAATAGGTTATATGTATATGCGTTTAGGTGACACAAGATTTATACTTTTGAATTAATAATGAGTGACTAACCACGCCATTCCACGCCTATCGGGTGGTCACCCGTAAGGGTGATATAGCGTGGACAATAAAGAATAAAACTGACAAGGCTTAAGCCCGATTTTATTGAAAAATATGGTTTTTAGAAGTAAAAGGGATAAAGCCCGGAGTTTGTAAAGCTTGATTTTCTCTGTACACTGGCGCGCATTTGCAATGCGCCGGTTTAAGTCATAAAGTCTGGTTATTGAAGATGTTTAAATTTGCTGCAGATAGGGTCAAAAGAGGAAGAAATTATAAGATT
>JADFHN010000055.1 GCA_022567155.1 Bacteroidota bacterium | reverse complement strand
TTTCGATGCCAACGCTAATGGTATTTTTGATGATGCTGCTACCAGATCTAATATCGTAGGTGGTGGTGCAACTAATGGAGATATATACCAGGTACCTGACGCTGGTTTTGCTGGCGCGGGAATCTATTGGGTTGAAATAACCAAGGTGGCTGCCAATGCCGGTGAAGGTGGCATCGGCTGTACTTCGGCGCCCATTCAGTTCGAAATCATCGACCTGTCCGTTAATCCAACATTTGTCTATGATGTTACGGTCAATACCGTTTGTGACATTCTTAACCCCGATGGGTCATTCTTTATCGACCCTGATCGTAATGGTCCTGATCCCCTCGCACCCGCTTTTACCTCATGGTCTATAGATTTCACAGCAGATCCAAGCGGAACTCTCGGGGCCGGTAATATACTGGCTGCCGAAGGCGATGTATTTACTGCAACCGGTTTACCTGACGGCCAGTATGATTTTACAATTACTGATAATGCCACCGGATGTGCGTTTAATGGCTCGCTTAGCATTGCCACAAATCCTGTGGCTCCTGTGCTGGACAATGTTGGTTTCACAATAGTTGATCAATTGGTATGTAATCCGGACGGGAGTATTGAAATTACTCAAATTGAAACAGTCATATCCGGCCTTCCCGGTCCGCCGGCTACACAACCAACCAGTGTGTCCGATAATAACATGACAAATTATGAATTCACATGGTATAGAGATGCTGTTGATCCGGCCAATATTGTATTTGGCCCTCAGGTTGGTGGAATCGATCCATTAACAGACGGCAATTTCCTTAATGTTATTACATATATCCCTCTCGGAGCTACAGATGTTATGGGAGCAGGTACCTATTTTGTTACTTACCAAAAAATAGGTGCTAATCCAGGTGAAGGAGGTATTGGCTGTGATTCTGCACCTGTTTCATTTAGAATTGATGACCTGTCAGAAGATCCGCTAATCACCTTCACGCAAACCTCCAATACTGCCTGCAATCTTACCGTAGCCAATGGCGAGATAACGGCATTTGTCACGACTACAGGACCACCTACATTCACCTGGTATGTCGGAGAAGACACCAGTGGGCCGTTGTTTGTTGATGGCACTGATGGCACCCTCGATCAATCGGTTCCAGGGCAGGAAACGCTTCTGAATGTTGCACCTGGCATTTTCACCGTCTTTGTTGAGGATGGAACGACAGGATGTACATATTCAAGTTCATTCGAAGTGGAAGACCTGCCAACGATACCTAATATTATCCTTGATGGCGCCACGATCATCGATCAGGATATTTGTAATCCTTCCGGCGCGATAATTATCAGTGATTCGGATATCTCCCTGGGAGGCAACCCTGTTTCCGTTGGCGAGTTTATCTTCACATGGACAAAAGATAGTCCGGCTAATGCACCCCTTGATTCTATAGGTACAGGACTACCGATACAGGGAGCCGTACTCGATGCAACGGTTTATAATGCTATGGGAGCCGGCGAATACTTTATTTCAATCACACCCAAGGCAGGTGAAGGCGCCGGATGCCCGGGACCACCTATAAGAGTGGTTGTAAATGATATTTCTACGGATCCGATTATTTCTTTCACAACCATTTCCAATTCGAGCTGTGATATTGCAAATCCCAACGGAGCGATTATAGCCACTATCCAGGAAATGGATGGATCAACCACAGACCCTTACACATTTGAGTGGGAATACAATGGAAGTACAACGTTACCGGCAGGCGCTGTGCAAATAGATACACTCAATTTGAGTACCATATCAGGAGCGCTGGACGGAAGTTACAGAATTAAAGCAACTAATAACGCAACCGGATGTATTACATTCTCCGGTATTGAGATTGTTTTGGATCGTACAGTTAGCGAACCCAATATTATTGAAGTATCAAAAACGGATCCGGTAGATTGTAATCCTACGGGAAGACTTGAGGTAATCAGTGTTCAGATAAATGGACAACCGGCAAATGTTGCTGATTTTGAATTTGAATGGTATCTCGATAATGTGGATCCTGCCAACTTGATTTTAAATTCATCTGGAATTCCCATTACGACTGCAAATCTCGAAAATCAACTACCCGGCCAGTATTTTGTGATTGCAAGAGACCTAAATACACGTTGTGAATCCATTGCCAAAGAGGTAAATATTCTTTCTGACAATATAATTTTCCCTGATGTGGAAATAAACCTGGACCGCCCTCAGACCAGTTGTGATGTAACCAATCCAAACGGACAGCTATCTGCTACGGTTGATGGTGGAAATGACGACACCAACCCGGACTATGTATTTATATGGTATTCAGGTTTTGATACCTCGGGATCAGTTGCCGGTACCGGCTCAACACTCACCAATACCAAAGCCGGAGGATACACCGTCGAGGTGCAAAATATAATTACGGGTTGCTCGTCCACGGCAATATTTGTAATCGAAGACAAAACAGAGGAATTAAGGTTGCAGTTGTCTGTATCTTCCCTTGCTGTTGATTTTTGCAACGTTGATAATGGGGTAATAGAAGCGCGGGTTACCAATCATACGGTTGGTAATTTCAGGTATGACTGGACCGGGCCAAATGGTTTTACCGCTACAGGTGACCGGATTGAAAATGTGGAACCGGGAACGTACAATGTTATTGCTACCGATATTGACGCCATCTTCTGTACATCGTTTGTTGAAACAATTGCGGTTGAAGACAACCGGCAGTTACCCGTATTGGAAGTGATCATGGACAACCCGATGACATACTGTGATCCCGAACGTCCAAACGGGCAACTTACTGCAACTGTAAACGGAGAGGTTGTGGGATTCGATTTTAACTGGTATAACGGATCCTCGGCTGCCGGGCAAATAATGGAAACATCAAATATCTATTCGGGTTTAACTGCCGGTGACTACACGGTGGTGGTTACTGACCAGCGTACACAATGTGAAAACCAGGAAACAAGAGAGATAGAGGATGCAACGATAACTCCGCCAAGTCCGAATGCAACTGTTTTGAGCAACCTGACAGACTGCATTACACCCAATGGAGAAATCGAAGCCGATGTAAATGGAAATCAGCAGGATTATGTTTTCGACTGGTATGATGGTAGTTCCGTTGGCAGCTCCGTTAATAACACCGGAGAAATTTATCGTGAACTTGATTTGGGTGATTATACCGTTACAGCTACCGATATCATTACCGGATGTATTTCTGAAGGAGTAATCAGGGAAATTACTGACGAGCGGGAAATACCGGAATTCACCTTTAAAACCAAGCCCGCAAATTGTGAAACAAGCAACGGGTTTATCGAACTGGTTTTTGAAGAACCTGTCGATCTGAAGTATGTCCTCTGGTTTGACCAGCAGGGTAACGAAATTGACCGAAGCACAAACCTATATGATTATCCTGCAGGTTTTTATGATGTGATCGTTACAACATTTTTGGGTTGTGAAAATATGGGCAGTGCGGAAATCAGAACTGAAATAACAAACTATAACGGAATATCGGCAAATAATGACGGATCAAATGATGTATTCCAGATTGATTGCATCACCATGTTCCCGAACAACAATGTAAAGATTTTTAACAGGGCCGGCGTACTGGTTTATGAGGAAGATGGGTATGATAACGAGGAAAATGTCTTCTTAGGTATTGGTCTGAATGGCCTGTATCTTGCCGGAGAGGAATTGCCTGATGGTACGTATTTTTATATTATTGATAAAGGAGACGGTTCCAGACCAGTTACGGGCTACCTTGAACTGATCAGATAACAGCAATGTGGAAATATCGTACATTCATAACTTTGGCAAGAATACTGGTACTTCCTTCGATTGCATATAGTCAGCAGCAGCCGGTTACTGACATGTATATCTTTGAAGGCGCCACAATTAATCCCGCCTATGCAGGTACACAGGTGCAGCTGAGTGCCACCATGATTCACCGTGACCAATGGGTAAACTTTCCCGGGGCGCCTGTAACGCAATTATTCAGCGTCAACAGCAGTTTTATGCGTAACAAAATCGGCGTAGGGCTGATGATCTCAAGAGATCAGATCGGCATTCATGAAGATCTTGGTTTATATGCCCAGTATTCCTACAAAATCATGATGAAAAACGGAAACCTGTCTCTTGGACTGCAGGGAGGTTTCAATAATATCAGTTCGGATTTTACCATGTTAAATATTAAGGATCAGACAGATTTCTTACTTCAGGGTAAAATCTCCGCCTTTAACCCCAATTTTGGCGCTGGTATTTATTACTATAATGCTACATCTTATATTGGCTTTTCTGTTCCGTACCTGTTGAACAGTAAAATTGTAGATGTTGAGGGTGTTTTAAGTGAAGCCAGAAGATTCCGGTATTACTATTTATATGGCGGATCTAGTTATGAACTGACTCCATCGGTTAAATTCAAACCCTCCGGACTCGTCCGGTTTCAGGAAGGATCTCCTTTAAGTTTTGACCTGAACGGGATGTTTGTATTATATGAAACGGTAGCGGTGGGTGCATCCTATCGTTGGGATGATGCCATCATCATGATATTTGAAGTGAAACTGCATGAAAACCTGCATTTCGGATACGCCTATAATATAACCTTGTCGGAGATCAGCCAATTTTCAAACGGAACCCATGAAATCATGCTCAATTATCGTTATAAAATCCCCATTATACATAAAGGACTCATTTGTCCTTCATATTATTGACATTTTCCGGCTAATAAAAATGCCATCCCCATGGCAGAGATGACATTTATACATTTATTCAGTTACCGCAGATATTACTTTTCCTCGAGATTGATCGTTTCAAGATCAGTTATTTCACCAATATTCACATTAACCTCTTCAATTACCTTGTCCGCAAGCAGGTCATCATCCGGCAAATCAATGGATACGGTGTAAACTCCTTCTTCAATACCGCGTAACATAAACATACCCTCTTCATTAGGATACGTACTTGCCACGGTATCTTCTTCCTGAATGGCATAAATAACCGCATTTGCATCAGAAGGATTCACTATCCCTTTAATAGCGCCGTTCAACGCCTCCATACTTGCACGTATTACCGGCTTAAGTATATATTTTACAGGATTGTCAACTACTGACCTTGCAGCGTCAAAATCCAGCACGATTGTGTAATCAAGCCCTTCCTCAAAACTTTGATGGAGATTTAGCTTAACTCCCGATTGCTGGCCACTCGGTGTTATCAGCGAAAATATTTCGCCGTCAACCACCACACTATTATTATCGCCAAGTAACAACCGTATCTGTGAAATGGTAGCCGAAGGAACTTCATTACTGACCAGTAAAACTTCATTGCCTGCGGTCAGGTCAAGCAGATTGTATATTCCGCTGTTTGTTTCCAGATCAATCCAACCGCTCTCTTCATTTTCATTTCCATAATTGATGGAAACGCTTAGTACCTCAATGTTTACAGCTTCATAATCTGCAGGGGCATCCACAAGTTTCACATGTAATGTTGATTGAAACCCATCATTGCTGCTGCAGGAAAACAAGCCAAATAAGCCCGCAAAGGCAAACAAATACATTAATTTTTTCATTTTCATTTTGATCATCATTTTTCGATAGTGTTTGATTTATTTTAACTTTACATATTTCTTAGACAACGTTAAATGCAAAAGGTTTAATGCTCAATTGCTATTTTTTTAATTTATACAACACATCAGCACAATGTAACCCAAATAGAATTATGGTGATGTAAACCCTTAAAATCAATTACACACAAACTTAAATATCCACATTGGCATATTTTGCATTACGTTCGATAAATTCACGCCGTGGGGCAACCTCATCGCCCATTAGTATGGAAAATAAATGATCAGCTTCTGCCGCCGAATCTATTGTTACCAATTTAAGACTTCTGCTTTCCGGATTCATGGTGGTTGACCACAGTTGTTCCGGATTCATTTCACCAAGCCCCTTATACCGCTGCACATTTACAGATTCCGTTTTCCCGTCTTTAGCCATTTCCTTCATCACCATATCCCTTTCATCATCCGACCAGCAATACTTCTCCACTTTACCCTTTTTCAACAAATAGAGAGGCGGCAGTGCAATATAGAGGTAGCCAAACTCAATCAACTCCTTCATATAACGGAAAAAGAAAGTAAGAATAAGTGTACGTATATGGCTGCCATCCACATCCGCATCCGTCATGATGATGATCTTATGGTAGCGTAACTTCTCCATATTCAACGCTTTCTCGTCCTCTTCTGTTCCAAATGACACACCCAGCGCTGTTATGATATTTTTGATCTCTTCATTTTCATAAATTTTGTGCTCCTGTGCCTTTTCAACATTCAGTATTTTACCTCTTAAGGGTAAAATTGCCTGAACATTACGGTCTCTTCCCTGTTTTGCCGAACCGCCTGCAGAGTCACCTTCCACAAGGTAAATTTCACTCACTACAGGATCGTTATTAGCACAATCAGCCAATTTTCCCGGCAGTCCGGAACCGGATAAGACATTTTTACGTTGCACCATTTCACGTGCTTTACGTGCAGCATGCCTTGCCTGTGCAGCAAGAATCACTTTGCTTACAATAATCCGGGATTCTTTTGGATGCTCTTCCAGATAATTGGTAAGCATTTCACTTACAGATGTATCCACGGCGCCCATTACTTCTGAATTACCCAACTTTGTTTTTGTCTGGCCTTCAAACTGAGGTTCGGCTACTTTCACAGACAAAACTGCCGTTAGCCCTTCCCTGAAATCGTCACCACTGATTTCTACCTTTGCCTTCTCAAGCAATCCCGACTTGTCGGCATACGATTTCAATGTACGTGTAAGGGCCCTCCGAAATCCTGAAATATGGGTTCCTCCCTCAATAGTGTTAATATTGTTTACATACGAAATTACATTTTCAGAAAATGATGTATTATAACTCATTGCCACCTGTACGGGGATATTGCCCTTTTCACTATCCATAAAAATTGGTTCGGGTATAAGTTTCTCCCTGGCAGCATCCAGGTATTCCACAAATTCACATAATCCACCTTCCGAATAGAATTCTTCCGTAAAATAATTGCCGCTGTCATCCTTTTCCCGGAAATCTGTCAACGTAAGCCTGATACCCGCATTCAGGAATGCCAGCTCGCGAAGCCGGGTGGCAATGGTTTCAAAATTGTAAACTGTGGTAGTGAAAATTTGTTTGTCCGAAATAAACTGTATTATGGTTCCGGTAATATCTGTGATTCCAACTTCTCTTACATCGTTTGTTGGTTTTCCCCGTTCATATTCCTGTTCAAATATTTTCCCGTCGCGGTGTATGGTTGCTTTCAGATAGGAAGAAAGCGCGTTTACGACGGATACCCCTACACCGTGCAGCCCGCCGGAAACCTTATAGGTGTCTTTATCGAACTTACCACCTGCATGAAGCACTGTCATTACCACCTCCAATGCCGACCGATTCTCTTTTTCATGCAGATCGGTAGGTATCCCCCTGCCGTTATCTTTTACAAGGATTGAATTATCTTCGTGAATTTCAAGATTGATTTCATCACAATGGCCTGCAACCGCCTCATCAATGGAGTTGTCAACTACCTCCCAGACCAAATGATGAAGACCTCTGCTGCTTATGTCACCAATATACATGGCAGGTCTTTTCCGGACTGCTTCAAGTCCTTCCAGGACCTGAATATTATCCGCACTATACTCGTTTATTGCTGGTTTTTTCTTTTCGTTCATTTTATCATTAAAAGCCACAAATCTACTCAATTTTAACCAAAATTTATGTTTTAAAAGATGGTATTACTCCAACTAACTTCTTAGTTTAACTTAATAAAAAAATTGTTTTACATTTTTGTGTATTGGTTCTGCTGGGATCAATAAATTTCTCCAAATATCAGGAATCTTAAAATGCTCAAAATACTCTATTTTTCATTTAATAAGCTATATCGGATTCCAGGCGACATTCAAAAACCAGGTAAATCGGAAGGTATGGATCTTCACCATAACAAACTGAGCGAAGTGCCCGATGGCATTGGTGGCTCAAGTCAGTTGCGTGTGCTCCATCTAAACAATAACTATCTAAATGTATATCCTGATGAGATATTAAAATTATCTAATCTTATAGATCTTGATATCTCTTCTAATGATATCCGGGATTATCCTTTGAAGCTTACCGAGTTGGATAAACTGAATCTGGTTTTTATTCAGGAAAATCCTATTGCCGAATCGGACAATCCTGTAGAACTAAAGAAAATGATCACCTATTTTGAAAAAGTAAGGGGTAAGGATAAATTACTGATTTTTTGGAGTGTTTGAACGAAATATTGGTCAATAGCTTCCCAACCGAAGTAGCACAAGTGTACAGGCATTCAGGGTCTCGACACCTTTTTTCCCGGCCATGATTTCAAATTCAGGATTTTCAGTACCGGGGTTAAAAATAATGCGCCTTGGCTTTAGTGAAAGCAAATAATCATAGTGTTCGGCCTGTGTTGCCGGACCAATGTACAAGGTGATCGTATCAACATCGTCCACCGGGGGCTTATGTCGGATATCAAGAATATCCCTTCCAAGCACTTTTCCGTTTTTTATACCAATCGGTACAAACACATGGTTATATTCTGCAAGCATTTCAGCAGCAATAAACGAATATCTGGAAACATTGGAAGTGGCTCCTATCACTACGGTCTTTTTCATACTGCTATCCAACAACATTTATTTTGCCAGGGATCATGGTACTTTTATAATTTTCAGCCAGTAAAGATGCACATTTTATTCCGTCCAAAGCGGCAGATACGATTCCCCCGGCATATCCTGCACCTTCACCGCATGGGTAAAGTCTCTTAATCTGGATATGCTCACAGGTTTCCTTGTTTCTTGGTATGCGCACCGGACTTGATGTACGGCTCTCCACACCTACCACCACTGCTTCGCGGGTTATATAACCCTTCATTTGTTCACCAAAACGTTTAAAACCGTGTGATAAACGTGCTGCGATATTTCCACCAAGAAATTCCCTGATATCAGCCGGTTCTATACCTGGCTGGTATGAACATTCCGGCAGTGTGGAAGAAATCTTTTTATCCAGAAAATCAGTAAGCCTCAGCGCAGGCGCTGCCTGACTACCTCCTGCCATCCGGCATGCAAGTTGTTCGATTTCTTTCTGGTACATCATAGCTGCAAGCGGACCATATTTGCCATACGCTTTCAGGTCTTCATTTTCTATTGCTACCACTACACCTGAATTAGCATACCTTGAGTTTCTCCGTGAAGGACTCATTCCATTCAGCACCACCTCTCCGGGAGCCGTCGCAGATGGTACGATAAAACCTCCGGGACACATGCAAAACGAAAATACTCCCCGGCTTACACCTTTATCATAGCTCTGCATAACCAGCGAGTAAGATGCAGCCGGTAAAAACCTGTTCCTTACATCACAGTGATATTGAATGCTGTCAATGAGGCTTTGAGGATGTTCGATCCTGACGCCCAGGGCAAATGGTTTGGCTTCAATCTTTATCTTTCTGTCATGAAGCAGTTGAAAAATGTCCCTTGCACTATGGCCTGCAGCAAGTATCACTCCTTTGCCGAAATATTTTTCACCATGCGCAGTCACCACACCCACTATTTCGTCATTATCCAGAATAACATCAGTCATTTTTGTATTAAAATGAATCTCACCTCCGGCAGACCTTATATTTTCCCGGATTGCCGTTATGATCTTAGGCAATCTATTGGTGCCGATGTGTGGATGCGCTTCATACAATATCTCCTCTCCTGCTCCATGGGCTACCAGTATCTCAAGTATCCGCCTTACATCGCCTCTTTTTTTGGACCGCGTATAAAGCTTTCCGTCAGAAAAAGTGCCTGCTCCACCCTCGCCAAAACAGTAATTTGATTCGGGGTTTACAATATGCCGGCGGTTTATAGCCGCCAGGTCACGCCGGCGGCTTCTCACATCTTTACCTCGTTCAAGAATAACCGGCTTCAATCCAAGCTCGATAAGCTGTAATGCTGCAAAAAGTCCGGCAGGGCCCGATCCAATGATCAATACCGGATCTTTATTAGCCACACTATCAAAATCGAACCTGTATTGTATCGGAGGAGGTAGTGCTTCATTTACATAAACCGTTGTATCAATGTGTATCTTAACGTTTCTGGTACGTGCATCAATACTTCTTTTATCAATCGAAATACACACCTTTTCATGTTCAGAAATTCCTGCTTTTTTACAAATAGCCCGCTTAAATCTGCTTTCGTTAAATGCGGCTTCCGGTGGAAGCGTTAATTGGATATGTTTTTTCATGTAAGGTATTTATCCTTAAAAATATCCTGAAATTCTATTTTCTTATCCTCATCGCAATTCCAAGGTTAACCCCAAACCTGAAAGCAAGCGATATATTGGAGGTAGGCAAATCACTGAAATACCCGTTATTTTTTTCGGTTGAATTAAAGTCTTTGGAGTAACTGCGATAACCGATACCCAATCCAATATAGGTATCAATGCTCATGCCGCCTTCGTTGGGCGATTTGAAATACCGGTTGCCTACAAAAAGACTGTATTCATATTTATTTTCCATTTGTTTCAATATGATGGCGTTATCAGGAATACCCTGATCGGGTGTCCTTACAAGATGATTAATATTAGAATATCTGATCTCGTGTCCGAAATATGGAGAACCGGTGGTTTTCGAACTTTTGTAGAATTTTTGCCTTAACGCCAACTCCCATCCCTGCTCATAACTCTCACTATATGAAAGGCTGTTGTGTTTTCTGAAAAACGGATCCCTGATCAGATTGAATAATAATTCATGACCCAGCCTTTCCTGAAAATAGTATTCAAGTCCAAGCGGAAAACTTCCTAATACCGGAGCTATCGGATTATAACCGATTATCATGGCCCTGAATTCGTTGATTTTCGACTCAAAATGATTGAACTTCTTCTTTTTGAATTTATAGGACCCGGCCTTTCTTCCTCTGTCCCTGTTGAGTGCCTTTTGTTGCTCTGAATCTTTTGCAAGCCACAGTGTCGGATTTCCGTTTTCATAATAAGGCTTGTAATATCCTGCTATCGTTCCGTCTTCTTTATAAAGCTCCCATATACCAATTCGCACATTATTTCTGATCGTGCCTTTCATTTTCAGTGTTTTATCAGAATAATAGCCCAAATATTCCCCTACTCCATTGTCAAACTCGCAAACACCCTCCGGTTTTCCATTTTCATAATAATACTCCCAATGCCCATGGTTTTTACCGTTTAAAAGGGCTCCTTTTAAACGTAGTGAACCACTTTTATAAAACTCACGATATTCCCCTGTGCCATTTACAAAATCTCCCATGCCTTGCGATGTGCCATCCTTATAAAATAATTCCCAGTATCCATGCTTTTGACCTTTTTCATAAATGCCCCGCGAACTTACTTCGCCATTTTCATGATAATCGATCCACAAACCTTCTGGCTGGTCTTTGATATAACTTCCTTCAGAAATAATAATGCCCTGTTCATCATGATATTTCCACTTTCCGTTTTTTAACCCGTTATAAAAAAATCCCTCTGCCTTTTTAGTACCGTCCTCATAAAAGTACGTCCAGATACCGTTTTTTTGGCCGGATTTTTTTTCACCGGTCATTTTTACATTCCCGGTAGGATAATACTCTTCGTACATGCCTTTGCCTACTTCATAGTCTGCAATAGCCTGTAGCCCTCCTTTATCATAATAATATTTCCATCTATCCTGTTTTTTGCCATCTTTAAATGCCCCTTCACTTTTAAGCATACCTGTAGAATAGTACATTTTCCAGTATCCTTGCCGTGCACCCCCGTATATTTCACCTTCCATACTCTTTTGCCTGTTTTTATAAAAATACTCCCACATTCCTTCATTTTTTCCGTCTTTTAGCGAACCCCGTATTCTTAATCCACCATCTTCATAATAGAACTCCCATGCTCCATTTGAAACATTATTGAAATACTGACCCTGAGTTTTAAGGTTGCCGTTTTTATAAAATGAAGTGTAGGGCCCGTGCAATATTTTGGAGCCGGCAGATTTCAGGGTATAAATTTCCTTAACTATGGTTTTCTGGTCATCAAAGTAAGACTTTAATTCTTGTCCCTGCCCCAATACCCGTACGGGCATTGCCGATAAGCAAATAAGAACCACTATAACAAAGAAATTTTTCACCCCAGGTACCCTCCTATTCGATAATAAAGGTACAAAGGTATATAATCAGAAAAAAATACACTGTGTCAACTTCTTTTGGCGGCTACGTGCAATACATTGATAATTGTATTTATTTAATTTCCATTTATCTGCTGAAAAGAATGAATTCATTTAACTTTGAATCAAATAAATCAAAGCTATGGAATCCACGACAAATACCCGGAAAGTACCGTATAAGAAATCTTCAAAACAAGACATATTTGAATCTCCTGACTTCTATAAAATAGATGATTTGCTCAGTGAAGAGCATCTCATGATACGCGAATCCATCAGGGATTTTGTAAAAAAGGAAATATCTCCTTACATCGAAGACTGGGCTGAAAACAATCATTTTCCCTTACACATTGTCAAATTATTTGGTGAAATCGGGGCCTTTGGTCCGTTTATTCCTGAAAAATACGGCGGACAGGGGATGGACTACATCAGTTACGGACTTATCATGCAGGAAATCGAGCGTGGAGACTCAGGCATGCGTTCTACAGCATCGGTGCAGGGGTCGCTTGTGATGTACCCTATCTACACGTTTGGATCTGAAGATCAGAAGAATAAATACCTTCCAAAACTGGCTTCAGGGGAAATGCTGGGTTGCTTTGGACTTACCGAATCCGATTTCGGATCTGATCCTGGAGGGATGAAAACACATTTTGAAGATAAGGGTGATCATTATTTATTAAACGGTACCAAAATGTGGATCTCTAATTCTCCCGATGCAGATATTGCAGTAGTATGGGCGAAAAATGAAAGTGGAAGGATGAAGGGCCTTATTGTCGAAAGAGGAATGGAGGGGTTTACAGCTCCTGTGATCCATGGTAAATGGTCACTCCGGGCAAGTAGTACAGGTGAACTGGTATTTGACAATGTGAAGATCCCGAAAGAAAACCTGCTTCCCGGAAAAGATGGATTGGGAGCTCCGATGATGTGTCTCGATTCCGCCAGGTATGGGATTGCCTGGGGCACAATCGGTGCCGCTATGGACTGCTATGATGCGGCAAAGAGGTATGCACTTGAACGCATCCAGTTCGACAAACCAATAGCTTCTTTTCAACTTACACAAAAAAAACTTGCTGAAATGCTTACGGAAATCACAAAAGGCCAGCTCCTCAACTGGAGGCTGGGTACTCTGATGGATCAGGGAAAAGCTACATCGGCACAGATCAGTATGGCCAAACGTAACAGTGTGGAAGTGGCATTAAATGTAGCACGGGAAGCCAGACAGATACACGGAGGAATGGGAATCACCAACGAATACCCGATCATGCGCCATATGATGAATCTAGAATCGGTACTTACCTATGAAGGTACGCACGACATTCATCTACTTATTCTGGGCCACGAAATCACCGGAATCCCGGCATTTAAATAATCGGTAATATATTTTGTAATTTACTTCTCCTCGATAAACGCTTTTATGGTAATCCGCTGGGATGGAGCGGAAGGATCATTCGAGAAGATCGTCACAGATTTTTGCTGAGTTCCCCGCCTTCCGGCTGAATTAAAAGTAACTGTAAGTTTGCTGCTCTCACCTGGCAAAAGTGTGCTTTTTTCAGGTTTGGAAACCGTACATCCACAGGTAGCTTTCGTTTTTCGTATATTCAGTTCCGATTTGCCTTTGTTAGTAAACAAAAATTCTGTGGAAACTACGTCTCCCTGTTTTATTTTCCCAAAATCATGTATAAGTTTCTCAAACGTAAGTTTTGGGGCCTGTGCAAGTTCTTCAGGAGTCATAGGCGGAAAATATTCTTCAATAGTGGCATAAACCGAAAACGACTTCCTGCTGTTTTCAGCTTCGTCCGTAAAAAGTACGATGTTATCCGACATGAATCCTAAATCATTTCTTGACCTGGTATCATAGGTAATAATGATGTTACCCTTTGCCTTTGGTTCGAGGATTATGGGTGAAACCTGTACCACAATATAAGCAGGAGCCTGAGTACTATCCAGAAAACGAATCGGATTTTCACTTGCATTATAAATCTCAAATTCTTTTGTGACAGGCGCATTATTCAACACTTTCCCCAAATTAAACGCCTTGTATTTTACCCGGATACCACCCATCAGGGAAGGAAAATCATCCTCAATTGTCCTGGGCCTGGGTGTTACTTTCCCCTTAATATAGAGTACGTATGTTTTACTGGCACTGTTTGTAGTAACTGTCAGCGATTTTGAAAATGGACCAGGCCGGTTTTGCGGATCATATTTGACCTTAACAAACCCTGTGCCTCCCGGAAATACCTCTTCACGAGTCCATCCTGGGGTGGTACATCCACATGAGGCTTTTACATTTTCGATTTTTATGGTATTAGTGCCGGTGTTTGTAAATGTAAACTCGTATTCTACCGGACCGTCCACCTCGTTGATCGTTCCGAAATCATGGGTTTTATCAGAAAAAGCCAGTTCCTGTACGATCTGGCAAAAAGCAAAATGACTGGTAACCAGAAAAACCGGAATAATAGAGAAGATGTCAATTTTTTTCATCGTATTATAAGTTAATATTTCTTACATAAATGAGGTAACCTGTATTGTTAAGCAAATTTAATCAAGAATTACATCGGGTTACAGCATTTGATAGAAATTACCATTTAATAACAAATTTTATTTGAATGCACTTATTACTAATTAGATTATTTTATTTGCACAAGTTTTAAACAAATCATATGGCAAGAGTACTAACAGGAATTCAAAGCAGCGGCCGGCCACATCTGGGTAATATTCTGGGAGCGATAATGCCTGCAATAATGCTGTCGAAAGATGCAGAAAATGAAGCATTCTTTTTTATTGCTGACCTGCATTCGTTCACCACCATCAAAGATCCGAAGCAACTGGTAGAAAACACCAAGGCTACTGCAGCTACCTGGCTGGCATTTGGTCTGGATACACAAAAAAACACGTTCTACCGGCAATCAAAAATACCTGAAGTATGTGAACTCACCTGGTATCTGAACTGTATTACTCCCTTCCCTATGCTTGCCAACGCGCATTCGTTCAAAGACAAATCGGAAAAGCTTGCCGATGTAAATGCCGGCTTGTTTATA
This sequence comes from Bacteroidota bacterium, assembly GCA_022567155.1. Lineage (GTDB taxonomy): Bacteria > Bacteroidota > Bacteroidia > Cytophagales > Cyclobacteriaceae > SZUA-230. The sequence continues at coordinate 10,743 of JADFHN010000055.1, read as the reverse complement.
TACCCGGTGCTGATGGCATCCGATATCATCGGATACGATGCTGATTTTGTTCCGGTGGGCAAAGACCAGAAACAACATCTTGAAATGACACGTGACATCGCCAATTCGTTTAATCATATGTATGGCGATACTTTTGTGGTGCCCGAACTAATCATTGACGAACGTATAATGACCATACCTGGTACCGATGGACAGAAAATGAGCAAATCGTATGGAAATACAATCGACATATTTTTGCCCGACAAAAAACTCCGGAAAGTTATCATGTCCATTGTAACCGACTCAACCCCGATCGAAGCCCCTAAAGATCCCGATACAGATAATGTTTTTGCCCTCTACAAAGTGATTGCCTCCGAAACACAGATCAGTGAGATGCACGCCAGATACCTTGCCGGTAACTATGGATACGGCGACGCCAAACAGGAGTTATTCGAGTTGATCCTGAGCAGATTTCAAAATGAAAGAGAGGCCTTTAATTATTACATTTCCAATCAGGAAGAACTTGAAAAACGATTGCAGGAAGGCGAAGAAAAAGCCCGCATTGTAATCAGGAAGATACTGTCGAGGGTCCGGGAGAAACTGAGATATTAAATTGCCCAATACCCGATAAAAAGCCATGACGTGACGGCCTGTTGAAACTGACCAAGCACACGGTGTGTTTTCTTCATTTCTGTGAAATAATGATATGTCGTCGGGTTTATACAATTGTAATCCAACCCGGGATTAGAACGATATTGTTTTTCTATTTATTCCCCGGATCAAGTTTCCAGATCTCCTCACGGGTTTGACCCTCTATTTGCAGCAAAATATGGGTTGGCGGCGGTACAAGCACAAGTTTTGTTTTTTCGTCCCGGGAAATCGTCCATTTCAACCGAAACACCCTGGCATGTATCTACTTCTACGCCGTTTTCATTGATGATGTAATCATTTGCAAGGTATGCAATCGAAATTTACACCTCGTTATCAGGGCAGAACTCATCATGAATATCCAAAAAACGCTTCTTCAATAAATTCACCATAATTGGCCTGAAATTCATCATCAAGATCTTGTAATTGTTCTTCCATACGTTCATAATCCACATGTTCATAACCTAACCCACTCAGCACAGTCCTCTTTTCCGCCAGTTCGCGCAAGTCGGAATCAAGTTTTCCGATATTCATATTTTAGGAAAAAAATCATTCTACCCAAAATTGTCAATAGAATTGACAATTTTACCCTACGGGCAAACGAAAGTCATTGATAAACAATGACTTCACCTGGGTTAATCCAGACATTGAAAATGAAAGAATATTGTACATTGATAAAAATCTATAACTTATACATTTTCTATCGTCTGTACTTCGTGCAAAAAGTTCTAATGAACTTTTTGAGTTCAATACACAAAGCTTACTACATTGTTTTTAACTTGCATGTGAAATTAATTAAAATACAATTCGCTGGAATAGAATTTTTAAAATACATAGATTCACATTTCATAACGTTGTTAAAATGAGTATGTTACATTAAATAAAAGCGATATGACTGAAGATTTCTTACCTATTCTTGGGACAGACCATGTTGAATTTTATGTTGGCAATGCCAAACAATCCGTACATTTTTATCAGCACGCTTTTGGCTTCAAACTTGTAGCGTATTCCGGTCCGGAAACAGGTCAAAAAGAAAAAGTTTCGTATGTGTTGCAGCAGGAAAAAATACGACTTGTACTTACCACCGCGCTCTTCGAAAATTCAGAAATTACCGCACATGTTAAAAAACATGGAGATGGTGTAAAAGTACTTGCTCTTTGGGTTAATGATGCTGAAAAGTCATTTGAAGAAACCGTGGCAAGGGGGGCCGTACCGGTTGCACCGCCCCATACGTATTCGGATGAGTTTGGTGAAGTGAAACTATCGTCCATTCAAACCTATGGAGAAACCATACACACATTTGTAGAAAGAAAAAATTACAACGGACCATTTATGCCCGGATTTGAGAAAAGGGAAAGCCCGTTTCAAGTAGCGCCTATCGGTTTGAAATACATCGACCATTGTGTGGGCAACGTCGGTTGGGGTGAAATGGATAAATGGGCTGAGTTTTATCAAAATGTACTGGGCTTTAAATTACTTCTCACATTTGACGACAAAGACATTTCCACGGAATATACGGCCCTTATGTCGAAAGTGGTCACAAATAGCAACGGCTACATCAAGTTCCCTATCAACGAGCCTGCCAAAGGTAAGAAGAAGTCACAGATTGAAGAATACATTGAGTTTTATAACGGGCCCGGTGTTCAGCACATTGCCCTTGCCACTGACAATATCTTATTTACTGTTTCTGAATTGCGTAAGCGCGGAGTGGATTTTCTCTATGTGCCGGATACCTACTATGAAAATGTTCTTGCCCGTGTAGGCAACATTAAAGAAGAACTCGAGGATTTGAAAAAACTGAATATTCTGGTTGATCGCGACGATGACGGATATCTGCTTCAGATATTTACCAAACCGATACAGGACCGGCCCACGGTTTTTTATGAAATTATTCAGCGAAAAGGAGCAAAATCGTTTGGTAAAGGCAACTTTCAAGCGTTGTTTGAATCCATTGAGCGGGAACAAGCCCTGAGGGGAAATCTGTAGATAAATAAATTAGAATAATAATCCTTAAAATAAGCATATCCGAGCATGACACCTGATGAAAAAGCCAGACTTTGGCTTAACAGCAACATCGACCCGGAAGCTAAAGACGAAATCCTGCGTATGTTGGATACCCCTGACAATCCGGAACTTGAAGAATCTTTTTATAAAGATCTTGAATTTGGTACGGGAGGTTTGCGTGGCATAATGGGGATTGGTTCCAACCGCATGAATAAATTTACAGTTGGCATGGCCACACAGGGCCTCGCAAATTATTTGCATGCAGTTTTCCCCGATCAGGATATCAGTGTGGCAATTGCATATGACAGCAGAAACAACAGCCCCTATTTTGCTGATATTACAGCATCCGTTTTTTCTGCAAACGACATAAGAGTTTATTTTTTCACCGAATTGCGACCAACCCCTGAACTTTCATTTGCCCTTCGGCATTTCAACTGCCAGAGCGGCGTGGTTATTACTGCTTCGCATAATCCGAAGGAGTATAACGGATACAAAGCATATTGGGACGACGGAGCCCAGGTAACGCCACCCCATGACGTAAACATCATCGATGAAGTTAGAAAAATATCAGGAATCGATGAGATCAATTTTAAAAAAAATAAGACCTATATTCAACGTATCGGAGTTGAAATTGATGATCTTTATCTTACAGAAGTAAAAAAACTGTCTCTAAATCCGGATGTAATTGCCCGGCAGAAAAACCTGAAAATCATATTTTCTCCGTTACATGGAACCGGCATCACCCTTGTTCCGCGGATTCTTAAAGAGCTGGGTTTCAACAATGTACATGTAATCAAAGAACAAGCCGAGCCCGACGGAAATTTTCCTACCGTTATTTATCCCAATCCCGAAGAAGCGGAAGCCTTGAGCCTGGCGCTTACCAAGGCACAGGAACTGGACGCCGACCTGATCATGGCCACCGATCCGGATGCGGACCGGGTAGGTATTGCCGTAAAAAATAATCATGGTGATTTTCAGCTTTTGAACGGAAACCAGACAGCCAGCCTATTGATCCATTACCTGATCAGCCAATGGAAAGCCCATGGCAAAATTGATGGAAGACAGTATATCGTTAAGACAATTGTTACTTCTGAATTGATGGATGCCATCGCCGCAGAACACGGTGTTGAATGCTTCAATACACTCACCGGTTTCAAATATATCGCTATCATTTTGCGAGAGCTGGAGGGTAAAAAAGAGTTTATCGGAGGAGGAGAGGAAAGTTATGGATTTATGATCAGCGATTTTGTGCGGGATAAGGATGCCGTTTCCGCCTGCGCCATGATAGCCGAAATGACAGCTTACGCGCAAGATCATGGTAAATCCCTGTTTGACATGATGATTGATATGTATGTTACGTATGGGTTTTACCTGGAGCGACTTATCTCCGTAACCAAAAAAGGTATTTCCGGTGAGGAAGAGATTGCCCGCATGATGAAAAGCCTGCGGGAAAATCCTCCCGCTGAGGTTAATGGCTCTAAACTGGTGGCCGTGCGTGATTATGCATCGTCAGAAGAAAAAGATCTGGTAGCCGGCAACGTGAAAAAGCTGGATTTTCCGGCTTCCAATGTACTGCAGTTTTTTACAGCCGACGGAAGCAAAATTTCCGCAAGACCTTCCGGTACGGAACCCAAGATCAAGTTTTACTTCAGTGTAAAAGATACGCTACGCTCGCCTGATAAGTTTGACGCAATGCAGGCAGCGTTGAATTCAAGGATCGACAACATCATACGTGATATGGGACTCAACTGATTCCATGTCACCGGATTTAGTTTTACATGATTTACTAAGATTATATTATCATTAAACTCTGAAAAACAGCTGATATGGAAAAAATTATAATCGCTTTATCCGGAATATTCGATACGGGAATCGAAAAAGTGATAGCTGAACTTAATGGATACGACAACGAAAGCAATATATGGCTGTGCCCGGATGGGATCAGCAACTCTTCAGGAACACTTGCGCTCCACATTGCCGGCAACCTGCAACACTACATTGGAACTGTTCTTGGAAATACCGGTTACGAAAGAAAAAGGGATATGGAGTTTAGCAAGCGCGATGTACCGAGAAAAGAACTGATCGCCGAGTTGAAAACAACAAAATCTGCCGTTATCAATACACTGCGTAACATTTCTGAACAACAGATTGATTCGGATTATCCACTGCTTTTCCCTGACAAAGTGGTATCAACTCATTTTATGCTTATTCACCTTGCCGCACACCTGAATTATCACCTCGGACAAATAAATTACCACAGGCGTTTACTCGGGTAACGGGATTACTCCGGATAAAGCAGGATTTCAAAATCACGGTTCAGGCAAGCTTGTTGTGCAAAAATGCAAAATGGCATTCCTGTAAAAGCAGAAACCAAACAAAAAACCAAAATTAAATCATAATTAGATATGTTTTACCAAAAGATTAAGATTTCATGCTATTCAAAGTGGTTAATTTCTGCTTAATTAGCAATCATAATGGAAATTCTTACGAATTATCAACTGAAAACGTTTAATACATTCGGTGTAGAAGCGCGCGCTGCGTATTTCTGCCTTATCAAAAACCTGAATGATATAAAAGAACTTTTCAGTTCAGATATCTGGAACAGACCCAGACTAATAATCGGCGGTGGTTCAAACATTCTCTTTACCAAGGGCTTTGAAGATCTGGTTATCAAAAACGATTTAAAAGGGATTGAGGTACAGGATGAAGATACAAATCATGTGCTGCTGCGAACAGGCGCCGGTGAAAACTGGCATGAGTTTGTGATGTACTGTATCGGCAAAGATTACGGAGGTATCGAAAATCTGTCATTGATACCTGGATGCGCAGGTGCAGCTCCAATGCAAAACATCGGCGCATATGGGGTAGAGCTAAAAAATACGTTTTACAGCCTGGAGGCATTTAACCTGGCCACCGGAAAAATTAAAACTTTTCATAAATCGGATTGTAAATTTGGCTACCGCGACAGTGTATTTAAGAATATTTACAAAAACAGGTATCTGATACTTAATGTCACCCTGAAACTCACTAAAAAGTATCATAGGTACTACACCGATTATAGTGCGATTAAAGAAACACTTAAAAATAATAACGTAAAAAAACTTACAATTAAAGCCATAAGTGATGCCGTGATCCGGATCAGGACAAGCAAACTTCCAGACCCTGCGGAATTGGGCAATGCAGGTAGTTTTTTTAAAAACCCTATGGTAGATAAAGTCGATTTTGAAGGACTACGGGCAGAATTTTCTGATATTCCAGGCTACAACTCAGAAGCAAATAAGGTTAAAATTCCCGCCGCATGGATGATTGAACATTGCGGGTGGAAAGGGACTCGCCTTGGTCAGATAGGCGTGCACAACAAGCAAGCGCTAGTGATTGTAAATTACGGAGGCGGAAAAGGAAAGGATATAGCCCGGCTTGCGTTTGACATCCAGGATTCAGTAGCGGATACGTTTGGCATCGAACTTGAGCCGGAAGTAAACATCATATAGCACATAGCGCTATCACTACTGATTTTCCGTACTGGCGCATTGCTTGTGTTGATTATATCCGGACGAGGATTATTTTGTTTTTATATTGTGAAAACAACTACACTAACATATCTCCCTTTGCAGGCAGCTTGCAAATGATATCAGGTTTTCCGTTGCGGATACCTTTGGCATTGAGTTGCAGAAAGAAGTTAATATTATTTAGAAGATTATTTATTCGGATGGCTGATTACGTATTATATCAGTAATTATTGCTTTGTTCACGTAATCCCTCAATACCGGCTTTGATCAGCAACATTGTAGATTCCAGACTTTTTTCACGGCCTCTTTCTGCGGTCGGGAAAGATGCTATACCCATAGCACGCACCTTCGGGTTATTTACTATCATTTTAATTGGTTCTATAAGTTGAGTAGCAAGAGGCCCTCCTTCAACTTCAAAAAAGCTTCCCGGAATTTCAGTAGCATCCAATATGTCCAAATCGATATGCAAATAGATTACGTCGACTCTATTCGAGAGTTGTTCTAAAGCTGATTGAAAAACGGTACTTTTATTTATAAGGTCATGGGCTGAGACAGTAGTTAGATCCGACTCATCAATTAACACTTGTTCAAGCGGATCAACATCTCTAAGTCCCATCATTACGATATTCCCGGTTGCAATAGCTGGATTCAATCCCGCCTTCTCTCTGATACGGTGCAAACATTGACCTGAAGCTATCGCCACAGGCATGCCACCTAACCATCCACTTAGTGATGTTTCAGGTGTGTTAAAATCACCATGAGCATCAATCCATATCATACCTACCGTTTGTAAATTCGATCCGTTACCAGCATGTTGTAGGCCGGACAGCATACCTATGGAACTGTTGCAATTTCCTAATAGCCCTAAAACAAATTTATTTTTACCTGCTAAATCCGATACGGCCTTACCCAGATGTCCGTCTGCTAAACCTAATCTATGCCATACTCCGTACTGCTCTTTTTCGTTATCTGTTAGGTCAATACTAATTTTATCAGCAGGTTCAATTTGCAATTCCTTCAGCAGTGATGCCACCTCCCTGAAGAGAAGCTCCGGTGCAATAGAGATTTCATCTACACCCGTTCTTGCAGTAAAGGGTTGAAGAACAATACCGATTTCAACTTGATCAGAAGACAGTGACTGACTAAAAGATGGTGATAAAGAAACTAATATAAAGAATATTCCAAAATAAGATGACAACCTCATTAATTACAAATTTAAAATATTCATTCGAGCATTCCCACTTCTTTCTGCAATACGAACCCTTAAATAACCTTGTCGGACTCAGTTCCGGTCTGTCTGCCAACAAGCAAGCACCTTCATTTGTGAACCACTTTAAATATTCGGGCCTGTATGCCCTCAGGCAGTTTGGCGTTTTGGTGAAAACAATTGGAGAAATCCCAGCACCAACATTTGACATCATGCTTCCGACTTACATCATATGTGTAACATTTTCCAGCTTCCCGTTGTATTTTTCAGCTTGTACGCCAAACTTATTTAGAAAATCAACGCCTTCATCACTATCAATACCTTTATATTCTGCATAGGAGTTTAAATACACAACACGTTCAATTCCCATGGTATAAATAATCCGGGAGCAGGCCAGGCAGGGTGACAATGTTAGGTACAGCGTAGCGCCTTTTACTGATGTGTTATTTTTAACCGCGTATAAAATGGCATTTTGCTCGGCATGAATTGCCAGCGAACAACCCCCTTTTGAATCGCGCGGACACCCTTCTTCCGGCCATTCTTCGTCGCAGTTATGTGTGCCGGCCGGCGGCCCGTTGTAGCCGATGGAAATGATCCGTGTGTCTTTTGACAGTACAGCGCCCACATGTCTTTTGATGCAGTGCGAACGCTTTGCCAGGTTCACGGCAAGCTCCATAAATATGTCGTCAAAATCAGGTCGGTTCATAAAATATCATTTGGCTATTCATTTCAGTTTTACCGGAAACAAAAGTTTGTATATTTACGCATCAAACCTAAATGATTGTAAGCATAAACAGAAGAAATGAAGAATTTATTACTCGTAATCATTGCACTTGGTATTTTTATCAATCCTGATGAAGCATTTGCCCAGGAACCGCTAAAACCACGGCCCAGCCCGCTGGAACTTGTAACAATGAAATATGAAGATACCTATGTTAAAATTACCTATTGCAGGCCGTCCAAAAAAGGCCGTGACATTTTTGGTGAGCTTGTACCCTATGGTGAAGTATGGCGCACGGGCGCCAACGAAGCTACGGAAATCACCATTACCGGTGATATAAAAATCGGAAGTCATGAGCTGAAAGCAGGCACCTATTCCATGTTTACAATACCTGAAGAAAAGGAGTGGACGATCATAATCAACAGCGACCTTGGCCAGTGGGGCGCCTTCAGGTACAACGCCGAACATGACGTATTACGCTTTAATGCGAAGACGGAGAAAACGGATGAGGTGTACGAACCTTTTACCGTCGAATTCGAACAAACCGGAACTCAGAAAACAAATTTGCTCATGATCTGGGACAGAACAAGGGTTATTATTCCGATTGATTTTTTGTAAGTTTGTCCACATCGACTATCTCCTGTCTTCCATCTCCTTCCTCCCGTCTTCCATTAAATTTGTGGTAAATCCAAAAGATTTAGGGTATAGATAGTTTCAGTTAGTCGCTGACACGATGTTGAAGGTGTCGGGATGGATTTCTATTTATTCACGTATGGTTAGAAATGTACTGACAAGATGTAACCATTCACATGCACTTAAAAAGCTCTTTCAAACCACCTCAATTCCTGCTTTCCTGTTCTGCCTTTTCCAGTACCGGTTGTATATAAATGCAGGAGCAGGTGCAGCAGGAACATCCCTTACCTTTTCAAGCCATAATTCCAGATTTTGTTCCGACCTTCTGAACGCCTCTTCTGTAAGTGCAAACCTTTCGCGTTCTTCCACTTTATCAGCAAGCGTCAGAAAAGTACTTTCGAGGAGATCGCGGTCATTTTTGTAGGCAATTAGCCTGCTCTGATAATTCCTTAACACAGACCGGTGCAACAGTTCATGCCGCCACCATACAGACTTCGGATCATACAGCCCAATTGGCTTTGTGCCCAAATTGGGTAACACTGCTTCTCCAAACCAAATTGGTTTGAATATCCCCGTGCAGGGAGCTGAGGTTCCGGTAAACCAAAAGGTGCTCAAATCCTTTTTCAGCCTGGCAACCATGGAGCCCGTAGTCTGTGTTGAGTGCCTCGTAAGCGGAATTCCTGCGTGTGCACAAATGGAGTCGCTGATCAGTGACTTATCCGGTCTATATGCCAATGCATGGTGCGAACGAAGCATAGTAACTGCATTTGATACATCAAACGCCTTTATATGATCACGTATAAAACAGGAAGACTGTTGCTTACGCTTCCGGGAGCCGGAAAATGTAGTGTAAAACCAATCGGAGTAACATACTGCGAAATTAAATATTTCGCCTTTTTTCAACCATCCTTTTTTCCGTGCATAAGGAATGAGGTCGGGATGCTGTTTATCTATCTCCACGCCAATCGTTAATCCATTGGAGATTGAATGGTATGATATTACTTTCGAAGCAGCCCACAGATCACCTGCAGTTTCCAGTACCCATGCTTCATAGGCATCTGCGATTATGAAACTGTTGTGATAAATCATGCTTTTGTCTTCATAGCCGCAACTACCTCCCTGCCCGAAATCATGCAGAAGCTGAACAATAACCTCCACAGCTGCTAAAGCCGATCCGGCACGCTCAAGCGCCAGGCGCAACAGGTCCATTCCGGTGAGGCCATCTTTTTTCCGGTATGGCATTTTAGTCCATACGGCTTCATTTCCGATTACCACGCCTTTTTCATTGGCCCCCATTTCGGCGCCCCACATCCAGAAAGGGCGGCTTAATAGCACAGCATAGGTTTGCGCAACCTGTGGAACAGCGATGTACATACAACCAACCGTACTTCCTGATTTATGTGTTGCTGCCGATTGATACTCTAAAACCTGCGCTTCATTGGGTTCCCGGTCGCTGTTTTTACCGAAAATAACCGATCCACCGGCAGTAGAGGAGTGCATGGCAACAAAAGTATCACACATATCTAACGCTTAATTTTTCCCGGAAGCAAAAACTCATACCTTTTCCGCAGCAGCCTTGTATCTATCCACCTGTCTAACCGGCGTGAAGTAAGAAACAGCGACCAGATAAATTTATCTTCCTTATAATACGACCTGATGTCATTAACGGTCAAACGGTCTTTTTTCGTAAGAAATTTATTTATGATATCAACTGCCGGGGCAACAAGGTCTGGTTTTTGTTCTTTATAAAGGTTTGCTACGAAGTCAGTATAAAGCAAAACGTAAAGTCTTATAATATTGAATTTAAGGTTAGAGAGGCACTTTGAACTGGAAAGAGTTGTCGTAAGACACATCAGAAACTCCTTAGAGCATCTCGGTTTCAAGGCTCAAATAATTAATGACAAATTAAAATTCGAACGGAGTAAAAATTATATTCGAACAGGAAACCGCTATATCGTATTCTCCATTTTAGGCAAAATGGCTCAACTTTAACTTGTTTTGGGAATATTCTTTATCACTTCAAAAATTGGATTAGGATTTTG
>JADFHN010000054.1 GCA_022567155.1 Bacteroidota bacterium | reverse complement strand
CAGGATCATGCAACTTTGGATTATTAGTAAAAAGGTTAAATAATGAAAGTATGACACGTTTATAAATTGGAAAATGATTTCTGTCTTGAAGAAAACGCCGGTCCGGTTATTTTAATTCTTTATGAAAACAAACTATCCGGTTTATTTCTTTAAACCCAACATATTTATGGAATAATTGACTATCCGTATTACTGGTTTCGGTATCTGAAGCAAATTCAGTACAACCTTGTTCTTTGCACCACGTTTCTCCTGCTTTTACCAGGTTTTTGCCTATACCTCGATTCCGGTATGCGGATTTTACGTACAATCCTTCCATGTATCCAACAGGATGGGTTTTTGCTCCTTCTACGTAGTCGTGGCGGAGCGATAAATAGACAAATGCAATATAAATATCCTGATCTTTTACTAAAAAACATGTTTCCGTTTCCGAAGCAAGAATCCGTTTACAATCTTCATACGCCTTTTCAAACAGGCTATCCTCCCACATTTCCAACATAAGACTGGCGAGTTCAGTAATATTCTGCTTAGTTATTTTTTCGATTCTCATTCCATTCATTTTCCTTTTTTACAAGTTAGCTGCTCACTACGCATTTTGGTCCAGCCTATTCTTATCACAGATATTCTGTTTTCTTCAATTCATTTATTTTTTCCGGGAATAAAAAAATCTTCCTCCGTAAGGTTGCATTCTCTGATGATCCCAATTGCGTATTCCGGCCGGGGAAAGTTTTTGTTAATATTATTCGTTCCGATGGTGAATTTTACGCCTGCCTGTCTGGCTTTTGAAACAAATGCAGCAGAAGGTATTTTAAACCGGTTGTTTATCTCGATAGCTACATTATTCTTCAAGGCGGCATCAATCACCCTATCCATTCTCTCTCCGTTCCAGAAATAGCTGTACCGGTCCGCCATTTGTTCCGGTAAATACGTCGGGTTCACATAAATATCTATGGGTTCGGTATCCAATATTTTCACTATTACATCCACGTAGTAATCCATAAACTGCTCCTCATCATCAATCCAGGTTTCCTCTTTCAGCCAGATCCGGTTTCTTCTTCCTTTTGCATCGGTAAAGGTGAGCGCATCGGTAAAAACATAGTCAAATTTTTTAAGCGATTCATCAGAAAATATGTCAACCCATTCGCGTCCTTCTGCCTGCATTCCCAAATAAAATTGCGGGTATTGCTTCATGGCATTTACAAACGAGTCTATCTGGTAATCGTGCTGAATGGGAAATCCTATTCCACAATTCGCGGCAATACCATATTGCACGTTGTCTTTTCCCGATTTAAGAATAGCCTCCTCTATAGTAAGATCGCCTTTTAAATGCACATGCAGATCAATCAGCGGGAAGGGGTCAATGTCTTGTCCTTTTACAACAGTAAATATCAAGATGCAGCCGGTAATTAATAGTTGTTTTTTCATTTCGTTTGTTTGTATGTACATTAAAAAATAAAATTACTTCCTGATTAATTCATTATCTCCCGTATGATCGCAAATTTTTCTTGAAATATCCAATACAGTGCAAAGGTTTTGATTGTTACGAATGTAAAACAGGTTTCGGTGTGTGACAAAGAACCGGTTCCGTACTGAATGCAGTCCTGAAAGCTGCCTGGTAATCAGCTATAAGGAACATAAATGCCTTGGTTGAAGGGGTTGTATCGCACTGCATTTTAGCCTGGCATATCTCCGGCCCGTCAGTTAATTTTGCGAACAAAATTTTCCCAATACCTGTCAGCATTGTCAATTAAATTCGTTTCATCTTTATTCCAGCTCCCGAACATATTGTGTTTGCCGGAATTATAAAAAAGATATAATTTTCCATCCACGATCTTAAATGTTTCGGGGTTTACGGCCACTTTTTCTCCCCTGTCGCCCATAGCATACGAGCACCCACCTTCGTAATGTGTTTCGTATTTAACCGGATTAGCCATAAACGCATTATTATTTTCCTCACTTAAAAAATAAAACGTTATACCGATGTATTGATATAAAATAGATGATGATCCTTTCCTTGGTCCTGAATCCATAAATTATGCTACCGGATCGTACCCTTTTATGGCAAGTTCTTTCTTTACATTCATGTGTGTTAACCGGTCGGTTGTTAAGATTTGAGAAAAACCTGAGTTTGGCAATAAGAAGTATCATACCAATTATTAACAGGCTTCAATAAACTTTAATTTTCTTCATTTTGAATTAAGTTATGTTTTAAATCTTTGATTTTGATGTTTTAATTTCCTTAAATTAACAGCATTGTCTGTAGCCGGTTAAACAACGTGTTTACCTTATATATTCACTTAGTAAAAGAAAAATTCAAACACATTGTTCTTTTTGGATTTTAAAGAATTGAAATACAGCTATTTATAATATGTATATTAAACTGATTCTTTTATTAATTTTTCTTTCAGGAATTTGCATATTCACATCCTCATGCAACAGAAATAAAAATAAGAATAATGAACTTCTTTTCTGGTCATCCAACAATCTGCAGGAAATAGAATTTGCGCAGGGCATGATTGAGGCATGGAACGCCACAAACAGTCCGCATATACGTTTTCAACCTGTGCCCGAAGGTCAGTCGAGTGAGGAGATCATTCTGGCAGCCGTTGTAGCCAAAACAACCCCGGATATTTATGCCAACATGCGCCAGGGCGATGTGGAGTTTTACGCCTCATCTTATGCACTGATACCGCTTGACACCCTAAAAGGGTTTCTGGAATTCATGTATGCCAGGTGCGACAGCTCGGTAATGGACGAAATAAGATCTGCAGATGGCCACACCTATCAGATCCCATGGAAAATCAATCCCATCATCGTATTGTATAACCAGGACTATTACGATGAACTTGGAGTGGTAGATTATCCAAGAACATACTCAGAATATCTTTCATTGGCAGAAAAATTCAAAGAAGACCGGGACGGCGACGGATATGTGGATCGGTGGTTTGGAAATACGGAAACGACTGTTCTGTGGTATCAGCGTTTCTTTAACTTCATTCCCCTCTATTATGCGGCTTCAGGAGGAGCCCCGCTTATTAAAAATAACAAAGCTGCATTTAATAATGAGGCAGCCGTGAAGGTATTCACTTTTTTACGGACATTATACGAAAATCAGTACTTTCCTATCGAAAGACTCACTGCACGCCAGGACCCGTTTCTTTATGGTGATATAGCTACCAAATGGACAGGCCCCTGGGATGTGCCTTATATACTGAAGTACAAACCGGATCTCAACTTCAATGTGCATCCGATGCCGGTACCTGACGACTATACGGGCGTGTCACATACCTATGCTGACCCCAAAAGCATTGTGATTTTTAAATACAGTAGCGATCCGCAAAAAGCATGGAACTTTTTGCAGCAGTTTCTAAGTACTGAAAACGATTTTAAGTTTTTCAGTCTTTCCCAGCAATTTCCAAGGCGAAAAGACCTGCTTACCGATTCCCTGTTTGTCAATTACCTTAAGGAAAATCCGCGATTAGCTCGTTTTGCAAAACAGGCGAAATACTCTCGTGGAATTTCTGATACACCTTATATGAAGGAGATTCTCGCTCTGATATCGCAAGAATATGAAGCATGTGTGGTTTATGGAAAGAAGGAACCCAGGCAGGCCATAAAAGATGCAGCTCAGGCTGTTGATCTGCTATATTTAAATTTAAGTAATGAATAGCAGGCATAAAACCATATTGCCCTGGCTGCTTTTATCTCCCTACATCATTCATTTCCTGGTATTTGTTGCTTTTCCGATCATATTTTCGCTGGTACTTACATTTAACAGGTGGAATATTATTTCACCCATGGAATACATCGGCCTGTCAAATTACTCACGGATCCTCCATGACAGGCTATTCTGGAAGGCAGTTGGAAATACGCTTGTCTTTCTTTCCATACATATCCCGCTACAAATCATTGTAGCGATTACGCTTGCTGAGATCCTGAATCAAAAAATTAAGCTGAGACCGTTTTTTCGCGGCGCTTTCTTTTTACCGGTAATCGTTTCCGGTGTGGTGGTTTCTATTCTATGGCAACAGTTACTTGGTTTTAATACGGGCATTTTCAACCGGATGCTGACTTCTATCGGCCTTGGCCGCGTCGGCTGGCTTATCGACCCCAACTGGGCGATGCCTTCCATTGCAATCATGGCCACATGGAAAAATGTGGGGCTGTATATCGTTTTATTTCTTGTAGGACTGCAAACCGTACCAAAAGCTTATTATGAGGCTGCAGATATCGAAGGAGCAACGAAATGGCAGAAATTCTGGCATATTACATTGCCTATGATAAACCCAACAATTTTCATGGTCGTTATTCTGTCCACCATTGGCGGGTTTTCACTGTTTATCGAGCCCTACGTAATGACCGGCGGGGGGCCGCTGAACAGTACGTTGTCGGCAGTGCTGTATATTTATAAACAGGCATTCTTTTATTACCACATGGGCTATGCCGCCACACTGGGATTATTCTTTGCCATGATCATTCTTTTTGTCATAGTTATTCAAAAGAAATTCATTGAAAAATAACGGGATAAATATCGCTCTGAAATCAATATTCTACCTTCTGCTGGTTATGGCCGCATTAATGTTTATATATCCCTTTGTATGGATGTTAAGCGCCTCGCTTGCTCCGGAACATGAACTTGCCACCCTGACGGTTATCCCGTCAGAAATTACCCTGAAAAATTACCAGGTCTTATTAGATAAAATACCGATTGGAAGGGCGTTGTTCAACAGCGTAATAGTGGCTTCTTCTGTCACCCTGGGCGTACTGGTATTCGGCTCCATGATCGGGTATGCACTTTCCAGGCTCGAATTCAAAGGTCGGGATACCATCTTCTACATCATCCTGTTCACCATGACCCTCCCTTTTCAAATCACCTTGATTCCCAACTACATACTTATGGTAAAGTTTGGATGGGTAGATACTTACGCCGCGCTGATCATTCCCTACATGATAAATGCATTTGCCATTATCATGTTCAGACAGCATTTCAAATCCATACCGCAGGATCTTATAGATGCCGCTAAAATCGATGGTTGCGGGGAGTTAAGAATCATATTTCAGATTTTATGGCCCAATTCCATTCCGGCGCTTGTAACGATCGGGATCATTACCTTTATGGCCTCCTGGAACGAAGTATTATGGCCATTGATTGTGATACGGGATGAACAACTGATGACGATGCCTCAGCTTGTTACGCTGTTTGCCGTGGGCGGAAGGGCCGAAAGCCAACTGGGTGTTAAACTCGCTTCCGCTGTGCTGCTGGCTTTACCTATACTGGTTGCATATATGTTCTTCCAGAAATATTTTATCCAGAGTATGGCCTCATCAGGGCTCAAAGAGTAATAACTAGTATAATAATAATGATAGAGGTAAAACGATCGGATATTAGCATTGAAGCGGATCCCAAAAAGGTGATCATGATCTTTAATGAATTCAAAGATCCGAACAGGTACGAACTGATACTGCAGCGTTTTCTTAGTTTATCTGACAACGATATTACTTCCGGGTTAAAATATGTGGACCAAAAGTTCAGCGCCCGACATTATAGCTTCAGTCAACGTCTGATCGAACATTTTGAGCAGCTTGAATACCGGCTGGGAAAAAAGATTGAAACAAGCGATAACGGAAAAAGACTGCTTGGCGCATACGTTACGAAAGAGTACTCTATTGAAGGCGCCGCCCTGTTTAACCCTTCCATTGTACCACATTTTGACCAGTCAGAGCCGGATAAAACCAGGTTCATTCTGAGTTTCAGGCCTGTTGGAGAAAAGCATATCTCAAGCCTTAGGTTCGGTACCGGCACCATTGATGCAGATAATGTCCTTCACATTAGCCGGCAAAACTATTCAACTACCGGCAAATACTCTTTTCCTGATCCTGCCTCAAAAGAGGACTATGACATAACCTTTGGTGACGAGGTACCTCTTGAAGACCGCGTAATCTGGCCGTGCGCCCCCAGCGAAACCAAGGGAATCGAGGACGTACGGTTTGTACGGCTTACGGATGGCCCTGCAAGGTATATCGGAACATACACCGCCTTCGATGGTATACATATCAAGTCAAAATTGCTTGAAACCGATGATTTTAAACATTTCAGGATCAGAGAACTAAAAGGGAAAGCGGTGCACGATAAAGGCATGGCATTTTTTCCGCGGAAAATAAATGGCAGGTATTATATTATTTCAAGGCAGGGCAGCGAAAGCCTTTTCATTATGCATTCGGATAGTTTGTATGACTGGGAAACATACCACCCGTTACAGTCGCCCGAATCTCCCTGGGAGTTCGTACAAATGGGAAACTGCGGTTCACCCATTGAAACGGATGAGGGATGGCTATTGCTCACACATGGAGTCGGGGCCATGCGTGAATATGCATTGGGGGCGATGCTTCTCGACCTTGACAATCCTTCTAACGTCATTTCCTCGTTGAAGGAACCGTTTATGCGACCGCTGGAAAATGAACGTGAGGGATACGTGCCAAATGTGCTTTATTCCTGCGGATGGATGCAGCATAATGCACATATCGTGATACCGTACGCCATGTCGGATGCGGCATGTTCTTTTGCGCTGATTGAAACGGAGGAGTTGATTGAAGAATTGAAAAGAAATTGTAAATAAGATGCAGACGTTGACATTCTATGGATGCGTGTACTGCTAAAAACGAATAGAAAATGGCTGAAGTAAAACTTGAAAAAATCTCAAAAGTATATGAAGACGGTTTCAAGGCTGTCGATAATGTTAATCTCATTGTTGAAGATAAAGAATTTGTGGTGCTCGTGGGTCCTTCGGGTTGTGGCAAATCCACAACACTGCGCATGATTGCCGGGCTCGAGGACATTTCTGCAGGAAAGCTCTACATCGGCGATACGTTAGTGAACGATTTTCCACCTCAGCAGCGTGATATTGCCATGGTGTTTCAAAATTATGCCTTGTATCCGCACATGACTGTCCACCAGAATATGGCTTTCGGTCTAAAACTGCGAAAAATGCCAAAAGATGAGATCAACGCCAGGGTAATGAAAGCTGCCAGGATAATCGGCCTGGATGATTTAATGAAAAAGAAGCCCGGAACGCTGTCGGGCGGTCAAAGACAGCGTGTGGCATTGGGAAGAGCAATTGTAAGAAACCCGAAAGTATTTCTTTTTGATGAACCACTGAGTAACCTGGATGCAAAACTACGCGTGAGCATGCGGCTTGAGATTGCCAAACTTCACAAAGATCTGGAAGCCACTATAATTTATGTAACCCACGACCAGACAGAGGCCATGACTATGGCAGACCGTATTGTGGTAATGAAAGACGGATTAATACAACAGATAGACTCCCCGATCAGCATGTATAATAATCCGGTAAATAAATTTGTTGCCGGGTTTATCGGCAGTCCACAAATGAACTTTCTGGACGGAAAAATTGAAGGTTCCGATTTTATTGGCGAAAACAATGTATTAAAAATCCCTCTGCCTTCTGAGTACCAGAACCAGCTTGTAGACTATAACGGAAAAAATATTATTATGGGCATACGGCCTAAAGATATTAAGCATGTAATTGAAGGAGAAAGTGACATTGGATCATTTGTGGCATTTAACACTTCATTTAAAGGGGTAGAACCAATGGGAAATGAGACTTTCCTGTATTTTTCAATGGGCGACAATGAATGGGTGGCGCGTGTAAATCCTGATTCTGTTGTAGTGGAGAATGATACCGTTTACCTCAACAGCCATAAACTGCATTTCTTTGACCATGAAACTGAGATTTCTCTGTAAAATGCCAATTTATAGCTCAATCAATAGTTATATCGACTTGGATGCACTTCGAAGGTGAAAAATCAATGCTTTTCCAAGGGGTAGAGGAAAGGCGCCAAATGCGGTAGTTGCACAGGATGTGGTTACAGCGGATGAAATTGCAGTACTTCAGCAAGAAGCTAAGAAGTGCTTAACAGAAATTGTAAACCTCTCTGCCAAAAGTAATTTTGGCCACGCGTATTTTGGTTTACTTAATTTGCAACAGTCAATAAAGTTGCTAAAATTACATACGAACCATCATATGAAAATAATTGATGATATAGTTAAAAGATGATACGTTTGGTCATCTTTTTGTTGGTAATAAAATTAGATTTTGCAATATGTTTCAACATGCCAGGGGAAGACTAAATTGTTTAAAACTCTTTTATAGCCGTTTTGCGTAAACAGATCTCTTATTTCTTTCACGGGATGTATATAGGGCCTGAATGGGTTTTGCTTAAGCATGAAGAACAATATACCAATACCTCTGATGGCCTGGGCAATAATCCCATCCATGGGGTAGCTTAGTGACACATACTTTTTCGATTTTTTGCAAGTTGCTGCAAGGATTTCTTTGAAATTGGGATAGCAACAAACTACTTTGTCAAGCGTAATATAATCCGGGTTATATATTTTAGGGTATATATCTGTGCAATCACCCATAATAAATTGCGTTTTATCCTGCCAGCCATTTTCCCCGGCGTGGATTTGCGCCTGTTTTAAATAGCCTGAAGAAGCATCGATATCCGCGGTTTGGGTGCCTCCGTTTTTTAAAAACCACCACTGTAATGCCCCAATTCCCCCGCCTACATCAATCATTGATTTGCCTTCAATATTTTGATTTTCCAATTGTTGAATGATTCTTGCAGTAACTTTTGAAGGGCCTTTCCGTACGTATTTGCGGTATTCCTTTCTTGCTGTCTTTTTATTGAAAAACAAATCTGCCCCGCAGCAGTGTTCTTTAATGGTAGTCATATCATCTGCTAAATTAATTTAAATAAATAGCACGTAATTTACGCATTTAGTATCTATGATTATTTTAGCCTGAATAATTCATGAATAATCTATTACGCATTCCAATTACCTACCATTCAAGCACTTGCTCGAATTTTGGTACTCAACGTAGCTCGCTACGCCTCCGTTCCAAAATTCTGTGCGAGCACTTGACTGTCAGATACTTGAAACGCTCATAACAAAGATTCATGAATTAATCAGGTTAGATAATTAAATTATATGTATATGCATTTTGGTCATACAAGATTTATACTTTTGAATAAGTATGAGTGACTAACCACGCCATTTAAAAAGAAAACATGGCAGGAAGAATATACTGAATTTTTGACAAATATGGTTTTAATAAGTGTGAGGGCTAAAGCCCAGGGTTTGTATAGTTTGGGGATGTCTCAAAAGATCATTAAATCGTCATCCTGAGCGTATGCGAAGGATCTTTTAAAATTACCCGAGTGGTATGTTAGAGATTCTTCACTTCGTTCAGAATGACGGTACTTCTTTTGAGATATCTCCACAAACAAACACGATGATCAATTTGCTTATAAAAAGGATGGCAGAAAATGGGCTAAAGCATAACCCGAAGGTCCGAAGGTCCTTAGGACTCCTTCGGAGACTCCTATGGAGGATGCCTACGGCACAAAATCAATATCTTAGACGTGATGCCTAAACGCATATACCTGTTAAATTATTTGTTATGTTAATAAAAAGATTTCCCGATAACCCAATCCTTACAAAGGATGATATACCATATCCGGTTGCTACGGTACATAATGCCGGTGTTACAAAATTCGATGGCAGGTATATAATGATTTTCAGATCCCACAAATTCAATGGCAGAAGCATATTGGGCCTGGCAGAAAGTGATGATGGTTATCATTTTAAGGTTCATGATCAGCCGTTTATGGTCCCGGCAACGGAAGGTATTTTCAAAGAATACGAGGAATACGGCGTCGAAGATCCCCGCATTGTCATGGTTGACGACGAGTACCTGATAACCTATAGCGCCTATTCCAGGCATGGCGTACGGATTGGCCTCGCAAAAACAAAGGATTTCAAAACTGTGGAACGATTTTCCCTTATCACAGAGGCCGATTACCGTAATGTCGTAATTTTTCCTGAAAAGTTCAACGGTTTATATGCACGGCTCGACCGGCCGCATTCCGAAATATCACCCTGGGCCATCTGGATATCCTACTCTCCGGATTTGAAATACTGGGGAGAATCAAAACTGATCATGAATCCGCTTACGTACCACTGGGATGAAATGAAGATCGGGCCAGGCGCGCCCCCCATAAAAACTACCCGTGGCTGGCTGAACATTTATCATGGCGTATTCCCAACCATGGACGGGAGCGTGTACCGGTTGGGAGTGGCATTGCATGATCTTGACGATCCTTCTGTAGTCATAGCCGTCGGAGATGAATGGATTCTGCAGCCGGAAGAAGTCTATGAAATAACGGGCTATGTGCATAATGTGGTGTTTACATGCGGGGCTGTGCCCGAAGAGGACGGCAGCATTAAAATATACTGGGGTGGGGCGGATAAGGTTATGTGCGTCGGAACGGCAAGTATGGATGACCTGGTTGACCATTGCCTGAATAATCCACGTAAGCCGGTATAGCAGTGTGAGATAATAATTATTCAGGGTATGTAAAACAATGGACACACTAAAATGAAAATAGCTATCCTATCTCCTATCGCATGGAGAACCCCTCCCAGGATGTACGGCCCATGGGAGCAGGTGGCTTCAAATATTGCTGAAGGGCTGATTGAGAAGGGCATTGATGTGACTCTTTTCGCCACCGGCGATTCAATTACAAAAGGCCACCTCGAATACATTTGCAACCGGCCTTATGCAGAAGATACAGACCTGGATACGAAAGTCTGGGAATGCATGCACATAAGTCACATAATGGAGCAGGCCAGCCGGTTCGATTTGATCCATAATAATTACGATTTTCTGCCCCTCACCTATTCCCGGTTGATCACTACGCCTATGGTAACCACTATCCACGGGTTTTCCTCGCCGAAAATTCTGCCGGTCTATAAAAAATATAACAACAGCAGCTATTACGTTTCTATCAGTGATTCTGATCGCAGCAGCGAACTTGATTATTTGGCAACTGTTTACAATGGTATCAACGCCGATGAATTT
The DNA here is from genome assembly GCA_022567155.1 of Bacteroidota bacterium. Taxonomy (GTDB): domain Bacteria; phylum Bacteroidota; class Bacteroidia; order Cytophagales; family Cyclobacteriaceae; genus SZUA-230. The sequence continues at coordinate 15,518 of JADFHN010000054.1, read as the reverse complement.
ACCTTCAGGGATAATCCGGAGGACTATTTGTTGTTTTTCGGCCGGATACATCCGGAAAAAGGTACGCATGAAAGCATTTTGATTGCCAAAAAAACCGGAAGAAAACTGATCATTTCCGGGCTGATTCAGGATCAGGATTATTTCGACAGCCGGGTTAAACCATACATTGACAATAAAATGGTCGTTTATGTTGGTAATTCAGGCCCTCAGGACCGGGACCGGATGCTGGGAAATGCGTATGCACTACTGCATCCGGTTAGCTTTGAAGAACCCTTCGGATTGAGCGTGGTTGAAGCCATGTTTTGTGGAACACCCGTCATAGCATTCAACAGGGGTTCTATGCCCGAACTGATCAGGGATGGAAAAACCGGATTTATTGTCAATAGCATCGAAGAAGCGATAGGAGCTGTAAACAAGATCACCTCTATTGAAAGGACCTGGTGCCGCGAATGGGCGGAATCAAAATTTTCTCTTCAGAAAATGGTTGAAGGATACCTTTCAGTTTATACAAAAATATTATCCTGACCAATTGCTGCCTGAAGACTGTTGACTGTTGACTGCCGACTGTTGATCGCTTACTCAATGACAGTACTTTACCGGGGAAGGCATTCACGAAATTACATGAATAAATTCCCGCCAAGTAATCTACAAGTAGGGTGCTATTTTTCGTTTGATTGAAACATAGTTTATAAACTCCGAAGGATGATCGCTCACCAGGGGAATCATAGCCTGCACAGCGCTTCGCCTGAAGCCTAGTTTGGAGGCTATGGCTTGTGAGAAGAGAATTTCATTGGGAAGTATCCTCCGGTCGATTTTGGTAAGCCGAATTACATCATACAAAAGTTCAATTTTCTGATCTAACGAAAGGAGTCTCAAATCGCCTATTGGTTCCGGATTTCGTTCAATTTCGTCTAATTCTTCCCTGGACACATTGTATCTTTTACTGATCTTTTCAATTAATTCACGCTCATCCCGATCGTATTGTCCGTCAACGCGCGCAAGTTGTATGAGGATATTTAGCTGCGTTTGCACCGCTGCCGGTTTGATAAGGTTGTAGCCATATTTCATCTTCTTCATAGACAGTATCCCTTACGGAGGCTTATCCTACTCTAAAATACAACGAAATTATCAAAAGACTTTCATTTCAATGCTCAATCAAATAATCTGAAGCCATGCTTGTCCTGTTTTGCTCCAATCCAGGAAAATCAGGGTTTATTTTAACCATCCATTTTACTCTGCAACTAATATAAAAATAAATCTCTGGTACATGCTTGTTTTAATAGGAATATTCGTAGAATTTATTTATATTTCGTTCATCAGGGAATAAGACTTTAGCGGACTATGAAAATCTCATTTATTGGTACGTATCCGCCAAATCAATGCGGAATAGGAACATTTACAAATAACCTTCTAAGGTATGCGGTATCAGGCAACAATGATGCCGTCAAGATGGCTTCAGCTGATGTGATCGTAATCAATGATAAAACTCCCAAAGAAGATTATCCACCTGAAGTGAAATATACCGTCCAGAAGCAGGATCAACTGGACTACACCAAGGCTGCGGATTTCATTAATTTCAGCGACAGCAGGTTATGTGTACTACAGCATGAATTCGGGATATTCGGGGGCGAAAGCGGGGTCTATGTACTGCCGTTGATACACAGGCTCCGTGTTCCTTTAATCGTAACGTTTCATACGGTACTTAAAAATCCGAGCTTTCTGGAGAAATCAATTATCCGTGAAATCGGCAGAAAGGCTGATATGTTAATAATAATGAGTCGTTTAGGGGCTGAATTTTTAAAGGAGATCTATCATATTCCTGAAGAAAATATTCGCTTAATCGAACACGGCGTACCGGAATTCAATATTAATCTGATTAATAAGGCAAAAAAGAAATTCAACTATGAAAACAAGAAAGTGTTGTTGACTTTCGGTTTGCTGGGTCGAAACAAGGGAATTGAAACGGTGATAAACGCCCTGCCACGGGTGGTAAAAAAGCATCCGGAGGTAATGTATCTGGTGCTGGGCACCACACATCCCAATATATTGCTTCATTCCGGTGAACAGTACAGGCAATATCTGAAGTTACTGGTCAGAAAATATCACCTGGAAAATCATGTTTTCTTTTTAAAACAGTTTGTCGGAGAAAAAACCCTGCTTCAATATTTGTCTGCAACGGATATTTACATCACGCCATACCTGAATGAGTCGCAGATAACCAGCGGTACCTTGTCCTACGCAATCGGCGCCGGTTCTGCATGTGTTTCAACCCCTTACTGGCATGCAAATGAATTGCTGAGCGACGGAAGAGGTGTGCTCTTTGACTTCAAGGACTCTGCGAAATTGAGCGATATAATAATTGATCTGCTGGATAATCCGGAAAAACTGAAGGTTCTGAAGTCGAGGGCGTATGAATACGGTAAAAATATCCGGTGGTCGATCATCGGCGCCAAATATCAAAAATTATTTAAAAAAGTGGTTAAAGCGTATCGTCCCCAAGATGAAGTGAGTAAAATGATCATTGATCCCACGCTGGTTCCACGGTTAAACTTAAGCCACCTGATACGATTGACAGACGACACGGGCATTGTGCAGCATGCCAAATTTGGCATTCCCAATTTAAAAGAAGGCTATTGCCTGGATGACAACGCCCGTGCCCTGCTTGCGGCACTGATCATTTACAGGCGTACAAAAAATAAAGAAGCGCTTGATCTCATACCCATCTATTTCAGTTACATTCATTACATGCAGAATATCAAAGGGTCGTTTCGGAATTTTATGAGTTTCGACCGCCGGTATTTAGATGAAGAAGGCTCCGAAGACAGCTTCGGAAGAACCATCTGGGCGCTGGGGTATATGATCAGGTACTCACCCAATGACGCCTATTTTCAACTGGCTACCGAATTATTCAGAAAAGCCCATCATAATTTTGAGCAACTAAATTCTGTCAGGGGTATTGCCAATACGCTGATTGGCCTTTGCTACTACATCCATCATTTCCAGTCAGATGAAGAGATGATAAATTTGATGGAACGAATGAGTTTTAATTTGGTAGAACGCTACTACAATCATCGCACCAAAGACTGGCATTGGTTTGAAGATATCCTTACCTATGACAACGGGGTTATACCACAAGCTTTATACCATACCGTTCAGATCATTGATAATGCGGAAATCCTGAAGGTTGCTGAAGAATCAACAAGATTTCTGGAAAAGGTAACGTTGAAAGACGGTTACTATGCCCCTGTAGGTTCAAATGGATGGTTTCCTAAAGGAGGAGTATGTGCCCGCTATCCCCAGCAGGCAACCGATGCCATGATCATGATCTCACTATATTTTAAAGTTTATCAGATCAAAAAACGGAAGCGGGATCTGAAAAACATGTTCCAGTGTTTCACCTGGTTCCTGGGAGAAAATGATCTCCGGATCCCCTTATATGATCATGAAACCAACGGGTGTAACGATGGGTTGGAGTCGTACGGAGTAAACCGCAACCAGGGCGCAGAAAGTACCCTTGCTTACCTGATCTCAAACATGAATGTGCTGAATGCGCTGGAGCTGGAATCTAAAATCAGTAAGCAAATAAAACTTGAAAAATCCAATGTTATGTCTGCTAAAATCAGGAAAACCGGAAAAAAAATAGCAGATCCGAACCATAACGGGCAACTGGAAAGCGCTACGTGATGCTATATCTGTGAATGCGGAAAATTGCGCACAAGCCTGGATTTAATAACAGGTCATCGTCTTTTAATTCGAATAGGATTCCATGCTATGCTTCCAAAATTTTGCTCAGCAAAGCGCCAAGTGGCACCGATACGATGCTCGATGCATAATCCGACATTCCATAAGGAATCATGACATTATCATGGCAAATAATAGCTCCGCATGTATAAACAACATTGGGTACATATCCCTCCATTTCATCCTGCCTCGGAACCAGTAGCGGTTCACGGAGTCTTCCCAACTCTTTGGTAGGGTCTTTTAAATCAAACAGTGAAGCACCAAGACAATAGGTTCGCAGCGGTCCAACACCGTGTGTAATTACAAGCCAACCCTTTTCGGTCTCCATGGGCGACCCGCAGTTTCCAATCTGGGCAAATTCCCAGAAATAACGCGGTTCCTGAATTTTTATTGGATTTTCCCACACAGTAAGGTTTTCTGAAAACGAAACGTAATTGTTAATGCCGTCTATCCGGCTCAACATAACATATTTACCATCTATTTTTCTGGGAAAAAGAGCCAGGTTTTTGTTTTGTGCACCCTCCCCATGCATGGGCCGTATTTTGAAATTATAAAAATCGTGGGTTTCAATCATCTTAGGAAGAATGGCGTGTCCGTCATATGCGGTATAAGTGCCGTAGTAGGTAACTTTGCCATTATCGTCCACAAATTTTACAAACCGGGCGTCTTCGATCCCATTTTTTTCCGTTTCTGAAACCGGGAAGATCACCCGTTCAGAAATATCAGTATCCAGCGAAAAATGGATGTCGTAATGTGAATCAGCAAGCCATATAATTTCCTTCAGAGCAACCTGTCTTTCCATTGTCAGCTCGTTGATTTCCAGCGCATGCTCCACCACTTTGGTTAGTTCGCTGTAAATAAAAGTTTCACCCAAATTCTTAAGTACTATGTTAGAGAGCTTTTTAGGCACTTTCATGTCCTTTAACTTTTGGGCAAAATGCGCGGTGTTGTAAGTATGTTGCTTAAAAAAACTGGCTTCTTCAATGCGCTCGCCAACAGGTGAAAACTCAAAATCTCCATTACTGTCGATTACCCCCGCTCTAAAAACTATCGATGAAATATGACCTTCACCGATAGCACGGAAACTGATAATAATCCGCTTTTTCCCTTCCACCAGGCCATACTGGTCAGGGGCTTCGACTACTGACGGATTAAAAAATGCGGCGGATTCCAACGAGTACTCCATCGTGAAGTAGGACCCGATCAGCAGCTTTTTATGCGTTGAAATTGTTTTTGATTTAACCTTCAACTGCGCAAGCATTGGCGTTACCAGTTTATAATGTTTTTCCAGGGTTTTTGTAACGTTCCTGTGTCTTACGGCAAACTTGGAAAGCACTATTTGCAATACGCTTTCTGATTCCGCCTGATCCATGTTTAAAACCTTTTGGATTATCCCTTTATTTCTTTCATCGCCATATGACATAAAACGTAAAATTGTTCTGGTGGGATCCGGATAAAACCGGTTTGGTTTTCTGTTTACTCGAATTCTCATTCTGCAGACTTTGATAAAGGTTAAAAAGTGGAAATAAAAATGGTGATAAAATTTTTAAAATAGTAATAAGAACCGATTTTAGTTATAAAATTTATGATCCGGAAATTGGTGGAGATTCACCATCACTATAAATAAAATAGTAATCAGGTGCGCTACTTAATTCATATTCTTCATAAGATTCTAAAGATAGCACGGAAGCCCACCTGCCGGGCCAGCATATGGTTGTAACACAATTCCAATTCGGTTTCTATTCATAGCAAGACCGTTTTACTCATAAACTTATGCCCTCTAGTCCAAGTCAGGCACCTGCGCGGATTGTTTCCACCTCTGCGATCTCCTTGGCCACCGGCGATCCAAGCAATCGACTACCGCCGGAAGTTATCAGAAAATCTTCTTCAATACGAATACCACCAAAATCAAGATATTTATCCAGTTTACTGAAATTGATAAATTCCGCTGATTTCTTCTCATTTTTCCATTTCTCAATTAATGGCGGAATAAAATATATACCCGGTTCAATAGTCAGGACGTACCCTGGAACCAGCTTTTTTGCAAGGCGAAGAAAATTCAGTCCGAATTGTTCCGATTTATCAGTTGACTCATCGTATCCTACATACTTTTCACCGAAATTTTCCATGTCATGTACATCCAGCCCCATCATATGGCCGAGTCCATGCGGAAAAAACATCGCATGGGCGCCGGCTGATACCGCCTCCTGCGTATCGCCTTTCATAATCCCGATCGTCTTTAGCCCGTCAACAATCGTATTAGCTGCAAGTAAATGCACCTCTTTATAAGGAATGCCAGGTCTCAAAGCTTCAATAGCTGCATTCTGGGCATTCAATACAATTTGATATACATCAGACTGCTTACCGGTAAAAGTACCGGAGACAGGAAATGTGCGGGTCATATCGCCGGCGTAATGCATCCCCGATTCTGCACCTGCATCAACCAGCAACAACTGACCTTCCTTCAATGTATTGTTGTAATGTTGATTGTGGAGCACCTCCCCCCTGATCGAAACAATGGGTGAAAATGATACGCCCGGACCTTCTTCCAATGCGATCCTGTAAATTTCAGCCATTACATGTTGCTCTTTCATGCCGGGTCGTGCATACTCCATAGCCCTGAGATGCATTTTTGAGGTAATGCTTACCGCTTTATCCAGTTCGCCAATTTCTTCATCTCCCTTTATTAAACGTTGATCAACTATATTCTTAGTTAATTCTATTGAAATGCCCTTTTTTACTTCCTCCACAGATTTACTAAACAGCTCAGAAAGAAAAAGATGTTGCCGGTATCTGTAAGGAAGCAGGTAGCGGATTTTCAGTCCTTTTTCGAACGATTCTTTTATATATGTATTAAGGACCGATAAAGGCTGCACCTCACCTATACCACATCGGACTGCTTGATCCTGGATCAGTATCTGTGGCCCGGTCCAGACTACGTCGTCCATAGAAGGATTGTCACCGAAAACGATATCATTCCCCGATTCAGTATCAATAACAGCCGCCAGTCCAGGTTTATCCAATCCGAAATAATAAAGAAAAGTACTGTCCTGGCGGAATGTAAAGACATTGTCCCTGTAGTTTATGCCAACCTCCTCATTTCCCAATAAAAGTATAACGCCAGAACCTGTTTTTTCCCTTAGTACATTTCTGCGCGTGATATAATTTTCCTTTGAGAACATATTTTACAAATTTTAGAATTTCAGTTCCGGTTTAGCCCAATACCGGCTACTGGCGGAATATACAAAATAATCCAATTTTCAATCGCAAGTACGTATCAAGTAAATTATGTTAACGAATACATAACTTATTTCTCTACCGGGATAAATCCATTTTTGCAATGATTTAACGAATCGCAGCAAATTGCTTTGATTTTCTGAATTCATTACCGCAATATAAATCCCGTTTTTAACGGATCATGAGGATCGATCAGGAACTCATGCTGCCCTGTGATGTAGGCTGTCCCACGCACCCGTGGTATTACGGCATCGAAATTTCCATACATAAGCGAATCCTGAACTGAACATTCAAACGTAGTACCCAAAATACTTTCGATGATCATTTGTTCGTGCATTTTGATTTCGCCCCTTTTATAATGAATGGCCATCCTGGCAGAAACTCCCGAACCTGTCGGGCTTCTGTCAACTTCGCCATTTGCAAAAATGCAGACATTGCGGCTGTCTGCTTCTTCAGAAACAGGTTCGTCGATAAAAATAGTGCCGTACAAAAAGCCAAGTTCTTTTTCATATGGGTGTACAATAGTTGTATCACTTGCCATTACAGCGTGTTTTATCTTCATCCCCGCTTCAATAAGCTGATGATAGTTATCTGGTATGCATTCAATTTGCAGCTTCGTGGCATCCGTAAAAACATAGAAAGCCCCGCCATAAGCAAGGTCGTATTGTACCTGACCCATCCCTTCCACATCCACAACGTTATCGAGCGAAACCACAAAAGAAGGCACATTATCAAAAGAAACTGATTCCACTTCATCATTTTGTATGTGGACATACGCCTTCAACAACCCACAGGGTGCATCAATCTTTATCCCGGTGACAGGCATTTTTACATCAACCCATCCTAGTTCAACGGCAAGTTTTGCAATAGCGATTATAGCATGACCGCACATGGTGCTATACCCTAAATTGTGCATAAAAATAATCCCGAAATCCGCATCATCCGAAACCGGTGGCGTGAGCAGGCAACCATACATATCGGCATGCCCACGAGGTTCAAACATCAGCGCAGTTCTCAGATGATCATAATGCTTTCGTACATAATCCCGCATTTCCAGAATCGAATTCCCTTTAATTTCAGGGAATCCACTCACGATCACACGCAATGGTTCACCGGCAGTATGCATATCGATCGTATTAATCCTGAGCCAGTTGTCCGGAGGTGTAAAATGTTTGCTGCTACTGATTTTTTGATATGTTTCCATAGCGGTTTAGACTATATAAAAATATGAAACTGAAACTCCAATCCCTGACATTTCCATAAAAACATCCGGCTTTACATTACATTTACACCAATGGTATGTCTGTTACGGATTTTTTTTATAGCTTGTACATTCTAAAAAAAATAACTAAACCATTTCACATGAAAAAGATCATTTTTCGTTTATTATCAATAGCATTAGTAGTTGGCTTTATTGCCTGCTCACCGAAAAGTGAACAGACAGTAACTGAGGAGCTACGTATTGATTTCGAGAAATACACGCTCGAAAACGGCCTCGATGTTGTATTACATCATGACAAATCAGATCCGATTGTATCTGTGGCTATTATGTACCATGTAGGCTCAAACCGGGAAAAGCCCGGACATACCGGATTTGCACATTTGTTTGAGCACATGTTATTTCAGGAGTCTGAAAATGTACCTCAGGACCAGTTTTTTAAGAAGATTCAGGATGCCGGAGGAACATTAAACGGGGGCACATGGCATGATGGCACAGTGTATTATGAAGTGGTTCCCAAAAATGCACTGGAAATGGTATTATGGCTTGAATCTGACCGGATGGGATTCCTCATCAATACGCTTACCGAAGCCGCCTTTATTAACCAGCAGGAAGTGGTTCAGAATGAGAAACGTCAGCGCGTTGACAATCGTCCGTACGGTCACACAAATTATGTAATAAGCAAGAATATTTTTCCGGAAGGACATCCATATAACTGGCAGGTAATCGGTGAGCTGGTGGATCTTCAAAATGCAACCGTTGAAGATGTAAAAGAGTTTTACCGAAATTTTTATGGCCCTAACAATGCTACACTGGTAATCGCAGGCAATTTTGATACCGAACATTCAAAACAGCTTGTTGAAAAATATTTTGGCGAAATAAAAAGAGGCGCTGATGTGTCCGGACTTGAAATACAGAATGTTACACTGTCTGAATCAAAAAGGCTGTTCCATGAAGATAATTTTGCCACTGCCCCACAAATGAACATGGTATGGCCCACGGTAGAACAGTACAACAAAGATGCCTATGCACTTGATTTCCTGGCTGAAATAATTTCTGAAGGAAAAAAAGCACAGCTCTATAAAGTGCTTGTAAAAGAGAAAAATTTAACATCAGATACGTATGCCTGGAACGATGCCAGAGAGATTGCCGGAATGTTTCGAATACGGATTACGGCCAACCAGGGCATCCCGCTCGACTCGATTGAACAGGGAATACATGAAGCTTTCACTTTGCTTGAAGAGACCGGCATATCAGAACGTGATGTGGAACGTATTAAAGCCAGTCTTGAAACCGGATTTTATAACAGCATTAGCAGTATCCTTGGAAAATCCTTTCAACTGGCCCAGTACAATGTATTTGCCGGCGACCCGGAATTTATAGAAAAAAATATCGCGAACATCAAAGCAGTGACTAAAGAAAATGTAATGGCAGTTTATGAGAAATATATCAAAGACAAACCACATGTCATTACTAGTTTTGTCCCAAAAGGGCAACCTGAACTTGCAGCCTCTGATTCCGAACGTGCGCATGTTGTGGAAGAAGAAATCGTAGAAAATGTAGACCGGAAAATAGCAGATACCGGTGAAATTAAAATTGAAAAAACACCCTCACGCATTGACAGGTCGGTTGAACCGGAAAAAGGCCCGGATCCTACGCTTAACATTCCTGAACAATGGACTGCCACACTCGACAACGGATTGAATATCTACGGAATCCGGCACACGGAACTTCCACTGGTTCAGTTTAGCCTGATTATTGAAGGTGGTCATCTGCTGGATGATTTCAATAAAATAGGAGTAGCCAATCTTATGACGGATATAATGATGGAAGGCACGAAAAACAAAACACCTGAAGAACTGGAGGAAGAGATCGATTTGCTTGGCGCTAATATCAATATGTTTACAGGCAGTCAATCCATCACCATAACCGCTAATTCTCTATCAAGAAACTTTGAAAAGACTCTGATACTGGTAGAAGAAATACTGCTTGAGCCGCGCTGGGACGAAGAGGAATTTGCGCTGATCAAAACAAAAACCATAAACCAGATTAAGCGAAACACAGGTAACCCGTCATCAGTGGCCAGAAAAGTGTATTATAAATTGTTGTACGGAGAAGAACATATGCTGGGATATGACACGTACGGTACCGAAGAGCAAGTTGACGAAATAACCATCGACGATCTGAAATCATTTTATAACAACAATTATTCTCCAACCGTCGCGAGATTTCATATCGCTGGCAATGTATCAAGCGAACGGGTGCTTTCGGCACTTGAAAGTTTAAGTGCAAACTGGAAGCCTAAAGAAGTTGCTATTCCTGAATACGCACTTCCCGACCCGCCTGATAAAGCCAGGCTCTATTTTGTGGACTTTCCGGACGCCAAGCAATCGGTGATCAATATCGGATATCTAGCCCTGGATCGTAATGATGAGGATTATTTTCCGGCAACGGTTATGAATTACAAGCTGGGCGGGTCATTCAGCGGAAATGTGAATCTCATTCTCAGGGAGGAAAAAGGATATACTTACGGCGCCAGAACATATTTTAGCGGAACAAAAATACCCGGACCGTTCACTGCTTCCTCAAGCGTACGTACAAATGCCACATTTGAGTCGGTTAAAATATTTAAAGAAGAAATGGAGAAGTACAGAGAAGGTATTAGTGAAGATGATCTTGAATTCACAAAAAATGCGTTGATAAAATCAAATGCAAGGAAATTTGAAACATTGTCGTCGTTAATTGGTATGCTTCAAACCCGCAGCGCCTACAACCTCCCCGAAGATTATATCAAAAAGGAAGAAGACATCATACGGAACATGACACTGGAACAGCATAAAGCACTTGCACAGAAATATATCACACCTGATAAAATGATTTATTTCGTTACAGGCGATGCAGCTACACAGTTTGAGCAATTCAAAGACACCGGTTTTGAAGATGTGATCTTACTTGACAAAAATGGTCGTAAAGTGGACGTGCCGATTGAAATCGATGTATCGAAATAATTCCGGTTAATTTACTTTTACCGATATATTATTTCTCCCGGCAAAAACAAGCCGGGAGAAATTTTAGTATCCTTCCCACGGGAATTTTTCAGCAAACAGGTACCGATATACGGCTCCGACATCTTGTATGGAATAATGTTATCCTGATGCAGGCCAAAGCCAATTTTTAAAAATGTATGGGAAAAAGGTATATATATGGATATTTATGGATATTTATGGATATTTTTCGCATTTAGCAGGCAGGTGTAGTGCATCCAACTCGTCGTTGCGAAGAATTGGGAAGTGATGTCAGACAATCCCTACCCAATCGTCATTACCCGAGTCGCGCAGCGATGTCGGGTAATGACGGTGGCTTTTAGGAAGATCATCCGGACTTGCCGGGAAAAATTATAATATCATGCCTGCCCCTACGGTTTCATTCGTTCCTTCATCAATCAGGACGAGGCTGCCGGTAATACGGTTGCGTGTGTACCGGTCAAACAAAAGAGGCTTTGTTGTCCGGATACGGATCCGGGCGATATCATTCATACCAATATCTTTATCCTCCTCAATACGGTGCAGTGTATTGATGTTTACTTTGTAGTTTATTTCTTTAACGACACACTTTACCTCATTGGTGATGTGTCTTACAATGTATTTCCCGTTTTGTACTATTTTTTTCTGATTCATCCAGCATATCATCATTTCAATATCCTGTCCCATATGTGGCTGGTTGTGTTCTCTCACAATCATGTCGCCCCTGCTTATGTCCAGCTCATCTTCAAGCTGAATGGTAACCGACATAGGTGCATAGGCTTCCTGTAATTCTCTTTCAAAATTATTGATCGACTTGATTTTGGACGAGAATCCGGATGGCAGCACAAGCACTTCATCACCCGGCTTAAATATCCCACCGGCAATCCTGCCTGCATATCCTCTGTAATCATGGTAGGCATTATTTTGAGGCCGGATTACCGTCTGAACAGGAAAACGGCAATCAATGTGATTGTGATCGCTCCCGATGTGAATGGTTTCCAGCAGGTACATAAGGGTAGCTCCCTGGTACCAGTTCATGTTTTTTAATTTGTGCACAACATTATCACCTATCAGCGCACTTACTGGTATAAACTGGATATCCTTCACATCCAGTTTCGAGGCAAACCCTTCAATTTCAACCCTGATTTCATCATACACCTCCTGGCTGTAATCTACCAGGTCCATTTTGTTGATACAGAAAACAATATGCGAAATACCAAGCAAAGCGGCAATAAAGGTGTGTCGTTGTGTTTGTTCAAGCAATCCTTTCCGGGCATCAACCAGTATCAGTGCAAGGTTCGCCGTCGAAGCCCCTGTCACCATATTTCGTGTATATTGTATATGACCAGGCGTATCGGCAATAATGAATTTTCGTTTTGGTGTAGCAAAATAGCGGTAAGCTACATCGATCGTAATACCCTGCTCTCGTTCAGCACGTAATCCATCCGTCAGCAACGCCAGATTTACATAGTCGTCACCTTTTCGTTTGCTTGTCGCTACTATAGCTTCATACTGATCAATGAATATTGATTTTGTGTCGTAAAGCAAACGACCTATCAGGGTGCTTTTCCCGTCATCCACACTACCTGCAGTTGTAAACCGCAGAAGTTCCATACCCAGGTACGCTTTGTTGTCGAGTTCTTTATTCATTTAGTTAATATCTGTTTTCTTCTATGGATCTTCCTTTAATTTAGTGGAAATGCGTGAATGATTAAATGCTTAAATATTATATAGTGTTTATTATTTGATATTTCATCCCGATCAGTCATCTCTATGAAAATTTATTTTAGCATTTAAGCATTTTTACATTTTAGCATTCACTTAAAACCCACTCCTCATTAAATTCGTTGCAAAGCCCCTTTTATAATTTCTATATCTTTGGTTAACCATTAAAAATACCCTTCCTTCTTCCGGTCTTCCATGGCAGCTTCCGAGCGTTTGTCATCAGCGCGTGTGCCTCTTTCGGTAGTCCTTGCAGCAGCCACTTCCTGAATGATCTCTTCGATGGTATTTGCCTTGGAAATTATAGCCCCGGTACAGGTGGCATCACCTATGGTTCTGAACCTCAGGGTTCTTACTTTTATTTCTTCACCATCCTTTAGTTGCATAAACTCCGTAGCAGCCATGATCACACCATCGCGTTCAAAAGACTTGCGCTGATGCGAAAAGTATAATGATGGTATTTCGATCTTCTCATGATAAATATACTGCCAGATGTCCATTTCCGTCCAGTTGCTGATCGGAAACACCCTGAAATGCTCGCCGTGATGTTTTCTCCCATTGAAAATATTCCAGAGTTCCGGGCGTTGATTTTTGGGGTCCCACTGTCCGAATTCATCGCGGTGGGAAAAAAAACGTTCTTTGGCGCGGGCTTTTTCTTCATCCCTTCGTGCACCTCCGATGGCACAGTCGAACTTATATTTTTCGATGGTATCAAGCAGGGTAACGGTCTGTAATACATTCCTGCTGGCATTGTACCCTTTTTCTTCCACAACACGGCCCTGATCGATCGACTCCTGTACAGAGCCAACAATAAGCTCTGCACCAATTTTTTTGATGTATGAATCCCGGAATGTAAGCGTTTCAGGAAAATTATGACCTGTGTCGATATGCAGGAGTGGAAACGGAATCCGGGCCGGCCAGAATGCCTTTCGGGCCAGATGTGAAACCACAATCGAATCTTTTCCTCCTGAAAACAGCAAAGCTGCATTATCAAACTGTGCAAATACCTCGCGCAGCACATATATTGCTTCTGCCTCGAGCTCCTCCAAATGAGTAATACTGTAGGATATCATTATTTACTTTTTATTTTTAATCACAGGCAATACGGCCCGAAAAAGTGTATTCAGCAAATCATTAACACTTTCATTTTCCGTATTTAGTTCAATAAACGGGCTGACACTAGGTTCAAAGGGTGCGTCCAGTCCGGTAAAATCCTTAATTTCCCCACTCATTGCTTTTTTATAAAGCCCTTTAACATCCCGTTCGGCACATGTTTTAAAAGAAGCATTAACATACACCTCATAAAAATCATGCGCCCCAATGATCTTTTTTGCCATTTCCCTTATTCGGATGGTGGGACTCACAAATGAACAGATTGTTACGATTCCACAATTCACAAAAAGTTTTGCTGCTTCGGCAACACGCCTTATATTTTCCTCCCTGTCTTCATCCGAAAAGCCCAGATCACTGTTTAACCCGGTACGCAGGTTATCACCATCCAGCAATTTGGTCAAAACGCCCTTTTCATAAAGCATGGCTTCAAGTCCTTTAGCCAGTGTGCTTTTTCCTGATCCGCTCAATCCGGTCATCCAGAGTACGATGCCTTTCTGTCCGAGCAATTTCTCTTTTTTCTCTCTTGGAAGCAGTGAATCAAATATTGGATGAATATTTCTGTCCATTCAGCCCGCGAATTTACAGGTTATGCTGAAAACCTACACATAAAAAACTGCCATTTAACATGCTTTCTTTGTTGTATACAAATTTTTTGATGGTTTCGCTACCTTCATACACACTTCCGCCGGCTGCTTGCAGGATTGCTTGTCCGGCAGCCGTATCCCATTCCATGGTAGGGCCATGCCTGTAATACAAATCGGCCTTCCCCTCGGCCACCATACAAAATTTCAGCGAGCTGCCGACGGAAATAAAATCAACTACTCCAAAGCGGGTAAGTATTACATCTTCTTCAGGTGAGGCGTGCGATTTGCTGCGTACTGCAACCCGATCTGTTGATTTATTGTTGACCTGCAATCGGATGGAATTACCGTTTATTCCGGATTTCTTAAAAGCTCCTTCTTTGCTCCCATAATAAAAAATATCTTTTACGGGCACATAAATGATACCCAGGACAGGTTTTCGTTCTTCAATAAGGGCAATGTTAACAGTGAATTCTCCGTTTCGGTTAATAAACTCTTTAGTGCCATCCAGCGGATCTACCAACCAGTATACCGGCCAGTTTTTGCGTGTCTCATAATCGATAATGTCCTGATCCTCCTCAGAGAGGACCGGAATGGCGGGAAAATATCTCGTTAAGGCTTGCGAGATAACAGCATGTGAAGCCCGGTCAGCCAGGGTTAACGGCGAATTATCCTCCTTAAAATCCACTACCTGTGCCGTAGCCGGATTGTTGTAAACTTCTAAAATCCGATCTCCCGCCTCTTTTGTAATCTCCAATAGTATATTAATGTTAATAGCTATTTTATTACCCATATTTTAGAAATTCATGCAATAATACTGATCAATGATAAAACCTTGCAGACAATAATCGAAATTTGGCTTACAAGATTAAGTGCGTACTA
>JADFHN010000053.1 GCA_022567155.1 Bacteroidota bacterium | reverse complement strand
GTGACATCATTGAAGTAACCGTTATCATTCCTGAATAATTTATTGCCCCCAAGAGTATCCGGCTGCAGTCGCTGGTCCTTTACCATTTCGAATGCCCCGATTGATTTGATTGAGTTGTTTAGGAGATAACAATCAAGATCACCATCCTTATCGTAATCAAAAAAAACCGCATGAACTGATAACCCTATGTTATCCAGACCATACTCTTTGGCCATTTCGGTAAATGTAAGGTCTCCATTATTGATAAAGAGTTCATTATATCTTTTTTCACCACCGGGAGGACCCGATTTGCAAACATATATGTCGAGGAATCCATCAGCATTGATATCTACCATACTTACACCTGTACTCCAGACATCATTACTTTCAAGGTTTGAACTAATAGTTATGTCCTCGAATTTCAAATTACCTTTATTCAAATAAAGTTTATTGGAGACCATGTTCCCACAAAAAAATATGTCTGCAAGCCCGTCATTGTTAATATCGCCAATGGCTACACCACCTCCGTTATAAAAATTTTTAAATGTATAGGGATTCAGTTGCTCGGAATATTCAAGTGAATTTATAAAATCAATACCCGAACTCTCTGATGAAAGAGGCACGAATAATTCAACCTCATTTGCTGGATCTGTACATGATGCAAAAAAATTAAATCCTAACACACAAATGGTCACGAATACATCCCTCATAGCCGGCAGTAATATACAGGTGCAATCATAGACTAATGCCAATAAAAAAGCAAGTGACAGAATCACTTGCTTTTTTATATTAGAAGTTTATTAACTTATTCTAAAACCCAGGGTTTTGGTTCAATGCAGAACTCACATCAATTTGTACCTGAGGAATGGGGAATATTAAGAATGTCTCTGAAGAAGGATTTTTCTCCCACCATGCTTCTCCCCACTTACCAAATCTGATCTGATCCTGCCTTCGGGTCATTTCTGCAAACATTTCACGACCACGCTCATCAAACAGGTTATCGGCGGTAAGGATGGAAAACGGATCCACACCGGCGCGAGCCCTTATTTCATTTACAATATCTAATGCCTCACCACCAGTATCACCTCCTCTCCAGAGAGCCTCAGCTCTTGTGAGCATGATATCAGCTAATCGGAAAATCACAAAGTCATTAGATGCATCTGGAGTGCCACCAATTTCATATGGATACTTGCCTATTCTGGCACCACCTTGTCTCCAGCCAAAGGGATGGACCATATTGTTTCGAGGAGTAAAATTCAGGTTAATTCCATCAGGATCTTTATTTTCGCCCTCAACTTCAAATGCAGGGTCTATGGTAATGGTTCCATCAGCGTTAAACTGAGGTCCAACCAGGAAGTTAGCCAAACGTGCATCCTGAGTGCCTGTTCCATTAGGAATTTTGGGATCGGTATGCTCGGCTAAACCTGTCCAAACAGCGCCCTGAGGTCCCGGGTTTTTAACAGGATCCCAATATGTGTTATAAAACTCTTCTACAACCGCATATCCGTTCCAGGGCTGGAAGGTGAATTTATAAGTGCCCTGGTTCGCATAGTGCAAGGTCATAGGCGCCCATACAAATCCTGTTGCAAATACCTTGTCATAAGGGATCACAAAGATATTTTCGACAGAGCCAGAGTTCTCTATAGCAAAGTTGTCACTATAACTTGATGACAGGCTGAACGATCCAACAGTACCTCCCATAATCGTGGCAGCATCCGCGGCTGCTTTTGTCCATTGCGCAGTACCCGTATAAGTTATTGCATTCAGGTAAAGCTTCGACCTTAATGCCAAGGCTGCTGCCTGATTCATACGGCCATATGTACTACCACTTGAAGATGCGTCCAATTGAGGAATGATTTCATTCAACTCACTTTCTATGAAGTTATATACTTCAAGCTTTCCAGCGCTAAAATTCGCATTGTTTGAAGGAGGTGTTTCATCGGTAAAATCAATGGACAGGGGAACATTACCAAATGCATCCAGTGCCCAGTAATACCAAAGCGCTCTGACTGCCCTTAACTCTGCAATAAAGGCTGCAGCGTCTTCATTACCTGCTGCCTCCAATTCTTCAAATTGGAATATCAGTCGGTTGGTGGTACCGATACCCCCATAAAGTACGCCCCATGCATTGTTAAAAAATCCATTATCAGGAGTAAATTCGTGCCGATGAATGTCGATCAATACACCACCATCGTACCAGTCACCCCCTTTAGTGGTAACAACAATTTCATCAGAAGCTATTTCGTTAATGGACCAGATATTAGGGTGATTTCCTAGCGGACTCAGGGAAGAATATGCCTGCCCCAATGCCGCAATAAATTCCTCTTCCGTCTGGAAAAAATTGTCTGCAGTAACCTCGCTGAACAACTCCTCCGTCAAATCCGTACATGCCGGGGCAACAAACAGCAGCCCTACTGCGAATACAGAAAATTTCTTGAATATATTTTTCATTTTTCTAATTATTTATATATTTATATTTTAAAATCCGAGAGTTAGACCAAGGGTTATCGTTCTCGATGTGAAATACGTATCCCTTCTTTCTACACCCGGTGACAATGGATCATCAGGGTCGCTGAAATTTTCTCCGGTATCAATATATCTTACCTCCGGATCAATTCCAGAGTAACCTGTTAAAGTAAACAAATTCTGACCTGAAACATAGAATCTAATATTTGTAAAGGCATTACTATTGGACATATCAAATGTGTAACCCAAAGACGCATTATCCAACTTGATGAAGGTGGCATCTTCCACATGTGAACTGTTCACTACTGCCTTTGTAATGGCCGGATCAAAAGCATCCGTATTGACTATATTCCAGCTACCAACAGTAGTTGACTCAAGGTTCTCATAGAAACCCCTGTAACTGTTAAGAAGGTCATGCCCGAAGGCACCTCTGAAGAACAGGTTCAGATCCCAACCTCCACCAAAAGAGAAGGAGTTGTTCCAACCTAAGGTGAAATCAGGAAGACCATTACCGATTACAGTTCTGTCATCATCACAGTTACAATATGTACCATCGCCATCAAGATCCTGAAATTCAGGAGTTCCGTCTGCATTTACACCGATCTTGACAGGCCCCCAAAGATCACCTAAAGGTTCACCTTCTTTTACTCTTACAGTTTCGGTATCGTTCTGTCCCGGAGACCCGAAGTTGGCCCTGTATAGTACTCCACCTTCTCCGAAGGAAAGATCACCACTAGTTAAACTTACAATAGTTGTGTTAAAAGTCGAAAAGTTCAGACCTGTAGTGTACGTCATACTTGGATTGCTGACTGCACTCCATTCAACCGCAAATTCAAATCCATTGCTTTTCAACTCCCCGATATTAAGATCTGTTGTCCGAAATAAGTTTGGAGGAATAGGTACATTTATCGGCAGGATCATATCAGTAATTGTACGCTGATAGTAATCAATAGTACCGGATATTTTGCCATTCACAGCAACAAAGTCCAATCCGACATCCCATTCGTCTTTGGTTTCCCATGCCAGATCAGGATTGGCATTACTTACAGGTCCGTAGCTGGGAACATATGCCCCATCGAAGAAGAAGTTACCCGCTGGTCCAAATCTCTGAAGTGAAAGATAGGAACTTCCCGGGATTACCCCGGTACGACCAAAACTAGCTCTTAATTTCAAATTGTCGAATCCGCCAACACCGGTAAGTTGAGTGATGTCAACACCCGCACTGACAGCCGGGAACAGTCCCCATTTATTATTCTCACCAAATCGGGAGGATCCTTCCTGTCGGGCACTAGCTGAGAAAAAGTAAGTGTTGTTGATGTTCAGGTTAACTCTTCCAAAAAAGGCTATTAACCTGTTAGAATTTGCATAACTGAAAACATCTCCTAGCCCATTAGCGAAATCCTGAGCTGCAGATATGTTGTTATAGGTAAATGCATCAGTCAGAAACTGACCTCCGCTCATTCCAAATCCTTCAAAGAAAAAGTCCTGAAAAGAGTAACCACCCAATACAGTAATATCGGTACTTCCAGCGCTTCCAATCCAATCCACAGTGGCTTCAAACAACTCATTCTCGTTTTGGTCAATTCTTCGAGAAGCATTACCGCTATTGACACTACCATCACGAAATTTTAATGTCTTAGGAGAGTAAAAGCCTCTCACAAAATTTTCTTTCTGTTGTGAATACGACAAGGCCAATCTCAAGCCATCAATAACATCTACAAAGTCATATTCAAATCTCAGCTGTCCAACAGTCCTTTTATCGGTTCCATCATTAATAAGTTGTTCACCAATTGATACCGGATTCCACCATTGAAAAATGTCTCTTTCAGAATATCCACCTATTTCTGACAAACCGGTAGCACCATCAAATAGTACTGACATGGTTGGGTTAGCCAAAATTGCATGTCTAAACATCGCTTTATCACCGAAGTCCGAGTTTCTGGTCGTATAAGCCAGGATAGCAGTAATTGTGGCCTTGTCATTCAAAGCCTTCTGGGACAGATTCAATCGTGTGTTAATCTGTGTAAAGCCAGTGTTCATACCAATACCCGAAACATCCCTGAAGTTCATGGAAGCCCGGTATGTAGTACTTGGAGTACCGCCAGACATGGACAGATTGTGAATTTGCGATACACCCGTCTGGGTGACTTCATCAATCCAAATGGTGCTTGAACCCAAATCAACAGCCCCAGGCTGCGATCTGTATTCATCCGGGGTCATGAAACTCATGGTATTCTGCACATTGTCAAATGATACAGAACCGTTGTAATCCACTGTTGTCCTTCCCGCTTTACCTGTTTTGGTAGTAATCAGGATCACCCCGCTCGAACCCCTGGTTCCATATATAGCCGCGGCAGATCCATCCTTTAATACATCGATCGATGCGATGTCGGCAGGATCCACCGAGCTAAGGGAAGCGCCAACTATTCCATCAATCACCACGAGTGGTTCCTGATTGGCACCAAAAGTAGAAACTCCTCTAAGACGAATGGTGTATCCATCGTTGGGGTCTCCACCGGGTTTGGTAATGGTCAATCCAGCCACCTTACCTTGAATAAGCTGCGCGGGACTATTGACCATCCCCCGGTTAAAATCTTTTTCCTTGATACTTGCAATGGAACTGGTGATCTCCTTCCTTTCCTGGGTACCATACCCCGTAACCACAATCTCAGCGAGAGTTGTGACATCAACTGCCAGGGCTATATCAATAACCGATTGCGACCCAACAGTCACTTCCTGTGTCGTAAATCCAATGAAAGAGAACACCAGAACCGCATCATCTGACACTGTTAATGAGTACCTGCCGTCAAAGTCCGTAACCGAACCTGTGGCTGTTCCCTTAATTAAAATGTTCACACCCGGTAAGCCCTCGCCTTCTTCAGCGGAAGTTACCCGTCCTGAAACTGTTCGTTCCTGTGCAACAGCCTGAAGTGACCAGGCAATAGCAAGCGGAATAAACAGAATCCTAATCAATTTTTGATAGCTGTTTTTCATAAAACTATATTTAAGTTAGTAACTATTGATAATAAATAATTTCAAACAATTTATAAATTTACCATTTAATTACATTACAATATGATTTTTTTGAGATTTTTCACATAAAATTAGCTATACTTATTCAAGTATCACGGTTTGATCTTATACCATTTTATAAACGTTTAACTTACTTACAATCAAGCACATGCATACAATCAAACCTGGAAATGTGATTATACGACAGGTACAAGGTTATAAAATTAATTAATAAATGCAACAGTACATTCATCATTTTTTAGTGGTTTAGATAAGAAATCGAATCCGCAAACGATTTCGGCATTTAATATTTTTTATTTTTTTTTGATAAAACTGGGAGTCATAATGCAATAAAATTTGGAATCAAATGGTTAATCAGGTATGCAATTCAATAAAAATTTTTATTGCACTTTTTGGAGATAACGCTCTTTCAAAAATTATTTCTGCAAAAATCGTTTGGCCTATTTAAAATGTGAATATCATCAATTACATTTGAGCTTCATGGAGAGTGGAGAAGTAACCATAAAAGATATTGCCAGACAACTTGATATTTCACCATCAACTGTGTCAAGAGCGCTTAAGGATCATCCGGATATAAGCCGGAAAACCAAGGATGCCGTGGTGGAATTGGCTGCCAGGCTGGATTACCACCCCAATGCCATTGCGCTTAACCTTCGCAAAAACCAAACCAATACAATTGGCGTAATTATTCCGGAAATCGTACACTTCTTTTTTTCAACAATAATCAGCGGGATCGAAAATATAGCCTACAATACAGGTTACAATATAATATTGTGTCAGTCCAATGAATCCTATGAAAAAGAGGTGACCGATACACGTGCTTTGCTCAACAGCCGGGTTGACGGTTTGCTCGTGTCCTTTTCGCGCGAAACAAAAAACTTTGATCATTTCATTGACCTTCATCACAGGGGTGTGCCCATTGTTTTCTTCGACCGCATTTATGAAGATATCGGGATTGATACCAATCGGGTGGTGGTCGATGATTATGATGGTGCGAAACTGGCTGTGCAGCATCTGGTGGACACAGGTTGCCGTCGCATTGCACATCTTGCGGAGCCTGAAATGCTGCAACTCAGCAAAAGCCGGTTTAAAGGATATAAAGATGTGCTGGAAGAAAACGGAATCTCTTTAAACCCGGTCTTGTAGTTTCAGATATAAAAGTAAAAGGAGTTGAATTTGAGGGGGGATATGCACTTACAAAAAAACTGCTGGAGCTTCCTGAAAGACCGGATGCCATATTTGCTAACCAGGACCTGGCTGCCATCGGCGCCATAAAGGCGATAAAGGAAAGCAGCCTGCGTATTCCTGATGACGTGTCGGTTGTGGGTTTCAGCAACTGGCAGATGTCGTCATACATCGAACCATCCCTAACCACCGTTGCCCAGCATGGATTTGAAATGGGTCAGGAAGCCACCCGACTCTTTATCCAGCAAATCAAGCAAGAAGACATTGAATCCTACGCCCCGGTGACCAAAATATTGAAAACAAAACTTATTATCCGCAATTCAACAAGAAAATGAGCATTCAACATTGCTAATGATAAGCTTGAATTGTACAATATGGGGCAAACACACACAACACCCGGACAGACTGCACCTCACAAAAAACCAAGGTTATCCTTCTGGCAGATATGGAATATGAGTTTCGGATTTTTAGGAATCCAGTTTGGTTTTGCACTGCAAAATGCCAACGTAAGTCGAATTTTTGAGACCCTTGGCGCTAATATTGAAGATATCCCGATTTTGTGGATTGCTGCCCCGGTAACCGGCCTGATTGTTCAGCCGATCATCGGCTACATGAGCGACAAAACATGGGGACGCTTCGGGCGAAGGAGGCCATATTTTCTTATCGGAGCAATCATTGCTTCCATCGCCCTGTTTATCATGCCAAATTCACCTGCCTTGTGGGTTGCAGCAGGTATGCTATGAATCATGGATGCATCCATAAACATATCGATGGAACCCTTTCGTGCGTTTGTGGGTGACATGCTTCCCTCCTCTCAGCGTACTACCGGTTTTGCCACGCAAAGTTTTTTTATTGGTATCGGTGCCATTGTAGCTTCCTTTCTGCCCTATATTTTCACTAACTGGTTTGGCGTTGCCAATACGGTAGAAGAAGGGGTTATACCCTTGTCGGTTAAGCTGGCATTCTATATCGGGGCAGGTACGTTTTTTCCTGCCGTACTGTGGACCGTGATCAGCACTAAAGAATATTCTCCGGAAGAATTAGAATCATTTGACCGTGAATCCAAAGATTGCCAGGAAAATAAGCGTACAACCATTGATCCATCACCGGTTGAAGCGCGTGTTTTTTACAAAAACAGCATCTACTGGATGATGGCAGGCATTGCCATCACCTTTGCCGTAACCTATTGGGATATTGCAAAGGAAGTTTACATTTTCGGAGTGGGGGGACTGGTGTTTGGTATTATACAGATTATCACCGGTATGCTAACTTCTGCAGGAAAAACAAACAACGCACTTGTAGAAGTTCTTAATGATCTGTTCAAAATGCCTGACACCATGCGGCAGCTTGCATGGGTACAGTTTTTCTCATGGTTTGCTTTATTCTCCATGTGAATATATACTACCTCTGCCGTCACCCAACACATATACGGTACCGATGATCCTTCTTCTGCCTTGTATAATGTAAGGAGCCAACTGGGTAGGGTTTAATTTTGGGATTTATAACGGATTTGCTGCATTAGTGGCATTTCTGCTGCCTGTGGTGGCACGGCATACAAGCAGAAAAACCGTACATGCCCTTTCACTTATTGCCGGGGGCCTCGGGCTTATTTCAATTTATATCATCAAAAATCCCGATTTTATGCTAATTCCCATGGTAGGTATTGGAATTGCATGGACAGGTATTCTTTCCATGCCTTACGCGATTCTTACAAATTCACTTCCTTCCAATAAAATGGGTATTTACATGGGCATCTTTAATTTTTTTATTGTTATACCTCAGATTACCGCTGCAGGCATATTGGGTCCGCTTGTAGGAGGTTTTTTTGCCGGAAAAGCAATATTTACCCTTGTTTTAGGTGGAGTTTGTATGTTTATTGCGGCTTTACTTGTACACTTTGTGAAAGACCCCGGAGCAAAAGAAGCATAATGATTTGTGTAATTCCTGGTCGGAATTTTAAAACTTAATTTTAAAGGATGTAAAAATTGATTAAACTTGGGAAATGAAAAATTAAGCGTATGTTATTATGAAAAAATATGTCATACAATTTTTAATGTTTGCCCTGGTTACAGGGATTGTAGCCTGCAATTCTAAAAAACAGGAAGAGGGAGCTGAATCTGATGAATTTGATGCTGCCCAGGAGCAGTCTGCAAATGTTGCAAGTAGCGTGGAAGGTATAATATACAATATTCCGCCTCCGGCTGAAATTCCCTGGCTACTTGAATCCACAGGCGTTGAATTCAATGAAAGTTTAATAAATCCACATACAGGAGTGGATCAGTATATGACCACTTTCGATGTAGCAGCCATGAATCTGGGTGTTTACGCCGCAGACCTCGGATATCTCAGCTCATACGAAAAAACACAGGGAGCTTTAAACTATCTCAATTCAATGAAGAAACTGGCTGATTTTATCGGGGCAACTACTGCTTACGATGTCGACATGCTCGAAAGGTTTGAACAAAATCTCGGATCAAGAGATTCACTTAATAATATCATTAATCAGGGAATTGAAGACGCCGACCAGTTATTGAAAGATGATGACCGGTCACAGATTGCCGCACTGTTAACCATCGGGAGTTTTATCGAAGGGCTTTATATATCAACACAACTTATTAAACATTATCCGGAAACCCTGCTGTCTGAAGAAGCCCGTTTTACCATATTGACACCACTGATCAGTGTTGTTTTCAATCAGCGTAATTCTCTGAATGACCTGCTGAAGTTAGCAAATACGGTTACACAGGAAGGTAAAATAGCAGTAATAACCAACGAACTCGAGGAACTGAGCCACATTTATGCCAGCTTGAATATTGAAGAAAAACTTGCAGAGAATAAGGGCAATGAATTATTGAATGATGAAACACTCAACAAGATCGGTGATAAAGTGGCCCAAATAAGAAATGGCATTGTAGAATAAGCATTATCAAGTAATTCCTTTAGATTGGGGTTGGAAATGTATTTTTCCAATCCCCTTTTTTATAGCTGATTATAAATAAACCATGAGTGAATCATTACTAAAAGCCATACTTGATCTTTTTATCCTGGTTATCAAAGAAGATGACATTACTGAATCCGAACGCGATAAAGTGGTCGAATTTCTGAATCAGCACCTTAGTCAGAAAAATGTTCAGATGTATCTGGAGTATTTTGACAAAATAGCCGCTGAAGTCATTGTCAGAGATGTAAAGGATACTAAAGAATTGCAGGAACTGCTGATGCTTTGCAAAAAGATCAATGTTGAACTTACAAAAAAACAGAAAACAGTATTACTGAAGGAGTTAATTGAACTGATACTCGCCGACGGTATTATCACACAAAAAGAAGATGACCTGGTAAAAGCCATTGCTAAAGCCATCCATACGGATGAACAGGAGGTAGAAGAATTCAAGATATTTATTGCAGGCAGAAGTCCCGACGACATGAAAGGCAAAAAATTCATTGTCCTTACTGACAAATCAGAAACATTGTCCGGCGATGTTAAATTTCAGATCCGTGAAGGGCTCGATAGCGATTGTATTTGTTTTATACATGTGGAAAGCAGCGACAGCTACTTCCTGAAATACCTGGGAAGTGCTGAACTCCTGCTTAACAATATTATTCTTATATCCGGACAAATCAAGGTTTTCCCGGCCGGTTCGGTTATACGTGGACGGAGAATGGAGCCGGTTTATTACAGCGACATTGTATCTGTCTTTCTGAAACACACTACTGAAAATCCTATCTCATTCAAAGCATCCGACATCTTTTTCAAATTTCCTAATGGCAATCTCGGGCTCAGAGACATTAATATTTCAGAGAAATCAGGAAGGCTTGTTGGACTTATGGGGGCCAGCGGGGCAGGTAAGTCCACTTTGCTGAATGTACTTAATGGCACCGAGAAACCAACACAGGGAATCGTTCGGATTAATAGCATTGATATTCACCGTGAAAAAGAAAAAACGAAAGGTATAATAGGTTTTGTACCCCAGGATGACCTGCTGATAGAAGATCTGACGGTTTATCAAAACTTGTATTACGCAGGCAAACTTTGCTTCAAAAACTTATCTGAAGATGACCTGGATAAGCTTGTAAATAAAACACTCCTGAATCTTGGTTTAACGGAAACGAAAAACCTGAAAGTGGGATCACCGCTTGAAAAAACAATCAGCGGGGGGCAGAGAAAGCGATTGAATATCGGTCTTGAATTGCTTCGTGAACCAGGTGTGCTATTTGTCGATGAACCCACTTCGGGATTATCATCCCGCGATTCGGAAAATATCATGGACCTGCTAAAAGAACTTTCATTTAAAGGAAAGCTTGTTTTCGTTGTTATTCATCAGCCTTCATCCGACATTTTCAAGATGTTTGACAAGCTCATAATTCTGGATGTTGGCGGTTATCAGATTTTTTATGGCAACCCCGTGGAATCGGTCGTATATTTCAAAGAACTGATCAACCTCATCAACAAAGAAGAAAGCCAGTGTGAACTTTGTGGAAATGTGAACCCGGAGCAGATTTTTAATATCATCGAAACCCGGGTGGTTGACGAATACGGCAGAATTACCAAGGAACGAAAAATACCACCCGAACAATGGCACCAGAAATTTGAAGAACGCAAACAACTGGAGAAAATTGAAATTGTAGATGAAAATCCTCCCTCTTCTTTAGACATTCCGGGAAAAATCATCCAGTTTATTGTGTTTCTGAAAAGAGATTTTCTTTCAAAAGTCAGCAACCGTCAGTATATGATCATCAACCTTACTGAAGCGCCATTGCTGGCATTTCTGCTTGCCTTTATTGTCCGCTACTATTCGGGTGATACGGTTATCTCTGCAGGGTATATGTTTTCAAAAAACGAAAATATCCCTTCATATATTTTTATGAGCATTATCGTAGCACTGTTTATGGGCCTGACCGTCAGTGCAGAAGAAATATTCAAAGACCGGAAAATTCTAAAACGAGAACAATTCCTGAACCTGAGCAAAGGAAGTTACCTGATGTCGAAAGTGGTGCTTTTGTTAATCCTGACAGCCATTCAGACCCTGCTCTTTGTACTGGTCGGAAACAGTATTTTAGAGATAAAAGGCATGTTTCTGCCCTATTGGGCCATTCTTTTTTCCTGCTCCTTTTTTGCAAATATGATGGGGTTAAATATCTCCTCCGCATTCAATTCTGCCGTTACGATTTATATTCTCATCCCAATTCTGCTCATTCCGCAACTTTTGCTTTCTGGTGTAGTTGTAAAGTTTGACAAGCTGAACCCCTGGCTAAGCAATGAAGCCGTGGTACCACTAGTAGGCGATCTTATGGCTTCGAGATGGGCGATGGAAGCTACCATGGTTGCGCAGTTTAAAGACAACGAATTCGAAAAAATATTTTATAATACAGATAAAAAAATTTCCGATGCCAGATATAAAAAACTTTATTTCCTGCCAAAGCTCTATTCCAAACTGGATTACTGTTTTAACCGTCTGGGCAAAACCGATACGGGCGATAATAACAATATGGCTTATAACATGGGGGTGCTTCGCAATGAAATAAAAAAAGAACTCAAGATCATAGGTGAGAATAAATTCCCTGATGTTGTTAAGTTATATCCCGAAACATTTAATGCGGATATTTTTATATCCACTCAAAAATTTCTGGATGCGTTGAAGACATATTATAACTCAAAATATAACCAGGCAGTTGCAGAAAAGGATGCGATCCTAAGAAAAATAACCGGTAATCCGGAGATGAAAAAACAGTTTGAAAGGCTAAGGGAGACGTACAGTAATGAAAGTGTATCAAATATTGTAAGAAATATTACCGAGCAAAACCGTATTGTTGAGCGAGACGGCCGACTGATACGCAAACTAAGTCCTGTGTATATGACACCGGTTGATCCGGCCAACATACTTGATTTCAGAACACAATTTTATGTTGCTGAAAAGTATTTTGCAGGTAAATTCTTCCCTACTCCTGTATTTAATATCGTGTTTATCTGGCTTATGAGCATCATCCTGTATGCAACACTGTATTTTGACATACTTCGTAAAATCGTTAACTGGAAGCGCAACTGATTTTTTGTGAATTTAGTCAGTGACTACGCCGTATTTACCTTGCAGGAGAGGATTCATTCGCTGAACTTCAGCGATAAAACACCTCATTTGTATGGATCCTTTCAGCTTCTGAACCTGCAGATGCTGTGTATGTATCGGATAGCAACAATATTCTCTATACCGGATTTATACGGAATTTCACCCTGATATGAATTTACTTGCTTATAAGTCTTTAATAATATAAAATGCAGGTATTATTATTTTAAAGGCTTTACAACGAACCTGCCGGCCCCATCGGGATGCCTGTGGCACCGGCCAGGCAGGTTTAATGAAGAATGGATTTATGACCGAATGCTAAAGTGCTTAAATGCTAAAATGATAAAATGATAGAATGATAGAATGATGAATGATAGAATGATGACAGAGAAGAATTATTAAGGCGCATAAAGTAATCAAATGAATTAACAAAAACTGACTGCCGGCAGGTATTGACAAATCCCGATAGCTATCCGGAAAAAACTCATGCTATATGGACATAATTAACATTTACGCATTTACGCATTTAATCATTTACGTGTTTACGCATTCAATCATTTACGCATTTAATCATTTCCACTAAAATAACAGTATATCCATTTTAAATGATGCACACGATGAAAAAGACTCTTTTTTACCTTATCCTGTTATACGGCATCAGTTTTCCGGCATCCGCCCAGAAAAAAGCCCTCAGTCACGACGATTATGATTTATGGCAAAGTATAAACGAAAGCAATATAAGCCGCGATGGAAATTGGATCAGTTATTACCTGAGCCCGGTTGGTGAAGGCGACCCAACCCTGCTGATCAAAGACAGCAATGGCAATGAACTACTACGCCAAAAGCGGGGTAGCTGCCCGAAGATCACCTTTGACTCCAAATACGTGGTATTTAAAATCACCCCTGCGATTGAAGAAGTGAAAGAGCTTAAAAGAGTCAAAACAAAGAAAGATGACCTGCCTAAAGACACATTGGCCATTTATAGTTTGTCAAATATGGAACTGGTGAAAATACCCCTTGTAAAAAGCTATAAAATTCCTGAAAAATGGGCCGGATGGATAGCCTATCAACCGGAGCCTGAAAAATCAGAAAAAAAGGAAAATGGCGAAAAGGAAAACGAAAAAGAAAACGAAAAAGAAAAATCCAAAAAAGCAAAAAAAGAGAATAAAGACAATGGTTTTAAACTCATCGTAAGAAACCTGACAACAGCCAAACAGGATACATTCAGGTATGTAACCGATTATATCTTTGCTAAAGAAGGAAAAAAACTGGCATTTATATCGACCGGAAATGATTCTACGTTCCAGTCCGGGGTGTATGTATATGATTTTGAGTTGGAAACACTTATACCCGCCTTCAGGTCAAAAGGGAAATACAGCCAGATCGCGTGGGACGTAAAAGGCAGCCAGATGGCTTTTATTGCCGACCTCGATACCACTAAGGTGCAAATACGGCCATTTGGGATATATTACTGGAATACCACTCTTGACAGCGCGAAAGCGCTTGCCCAGCAAGGCAACGCATCCATAACGGAAAACTGGGTAATCAGTGAACATCAAAAACCTTATTTTTCAAAAGACGGATCAAAACTGTATTTCGGCACCGCGCCTGAACCAATTGTGCAAGACACCACATTACTGCCGGAAGAAATCGTGAATGTAGAAGTCTGGAGCTATACCGATGGCCGGTTGCATACCCAGCAGAAAGTGGAAAAGGAAGACGACCTGAAAAAGTCATACCTGGCCGTAGTACATACCCCTGATTTATCCATCGTGCAGTTGGGTAGTGAGCTGATAGAAACAGTGAAGCCTGGAAATGAAGGCAATGCCGGTATAGCGCTTGGCACAGACCGCACACCCTACCAGCAATTGATTTCCTGGGAAGGACGCCCGTATTATTCTGATCTTTATATGGTTGATCTGAATTCAGGCCGGTCCGAGAATTTTGCAACAAAAATCCGGGGAAATGCTTCTTTATCGCCTGCTGCAAAATACGTGTACTGGTATAATTATGTGGACAGCGCCTGGTTTTCATACGCTGTTGAAAGTAAAAAGATATATCAAATCACGGATAACAACACAGTTCCTTTCTTTTATGAATTAAATGATATACCTTCTTATCCAAGGCCTTACGGCGTTGCGTCATGGACAGAAAATGATGAAAAAATACTTATTTATGACCGGTATGACATCTGGGAAATTGATCCGGAAAACAAAACCACCCCTGTGAACCTGACCCGGAACGGAAGGACGGAAAAAACCACCTATCGTTATATAAAACTGGATAATGAAGAACGGTTTTTGAAGAAAAATCAAAAGCTTGTGTTGAGGGGATTTAACGAAACCGATAAAAGTGAATCCATTTTCAGCTTTTCGATGAGCAATCACACGCTGAAAGAGCTTATAAAAGGCGATTACAGATTCCGAAACATAAAAAAGGCCCAGGATGCTGACAGAATCATATTTACCAAAGAAAATTTCAGGTTTTTCCCGGACATCATTGTCACCGATATGGGTTTTAGAAAAGAGACGGTCATCAGCCATGCTAATCCGCAGCAAAACAATTACTTCTGGGGGTCAGCCGAACCCTATTCGTGGACCAGCCTCGATGGCATTCCATTGGAAGGAATCCTTATAAAACCGGAAGGATTTGACCCAAAAAAGCAGTATCCGATGATGGTTTATTTCTATGAGCGAAGCTCAAACGGACTGAACCGGCACATTATTCCTGCTGCCGGCCGGTCAACTATTAATTTCAGCCTGTATGCAAGCAGGGGATACCTGATTTTTATACCGGATATCGTGTACCGTATCGGGTACCCGGGCGAGAGCGCCTTCAACTGTGTGATCCCCGGAGTTACCTCATTGATTGATCAGGGATTTGTGGACCCAAACCATATTGGAGTGCAGGGTCATAGCTGGGGTGGATACCAGATCGCCTACCTTGTTACCAAAACCAATATTTTCAAATGCGCCGAATCGGGTGCTCCCGTATCGAATATGACCAGTGCATACGGAGGTATCAGATGGGGTACCGGCCTGAGCCGAATGTTTCAGTATGAACATTCACAAAGCCGGATCGGTGGTACACTCTGGGAATACCCGATCCGGTACATTGAGAACTCTCCCATCTTTTTTGTTGACAAGATACATACACCGCTTCTCATACTTCATAACGACGCCGATACTGCCGTTCCCTGGTATCAGGGAATTGAATTTTTTGTTGCACTCAGACGACTGGGAAAAGAAGCGTGGCTCGTGAACTACCAGGGAGAACCTCATGGCATTGTAAAAGCCCAGAATAAGAAAGACTTTGCTATTCGGATGCAACAATACTTCGATTATTACCTTAAAGACGCACCCATGCCTGTATGGATGAAACGGGGAGTTCCCGCTACGGAAGTAGGTATAAGGCAGGGATACGAACCGGTAAGTACCGAAAACAATTAACTAAGAATAAGTAGCCTATGCACACCCGACAAAGAAAAATTCCTTCTGCCATACTTAGCAAATTAGTACGGAAGAACATTTCATTTACCGGTATTTTGTTTTTTCTACCGGGCATAGCATATGTCGTGAATCTCAATTTCGGCTTCACTTTGAATTATACCATGTATGCCTGGTTTTCTTTGTTGTTTGTGACCATGGGTTCCGTCATTATGTATTTCAATGCCAAGAAGATAGGACGTCTAGCAAACCTTATCATGTATGGAAATATCGGGAAGGCCGTACTTACAGAAATTTTTGAGAGTACCTCCGGGGATATGAAATTGTATAAACTTGTATTTATTGTCGAACAAGAGGAGCGGCAATTTTCGTTTTCAGAAGAAATAACAGGTGAATTAACATTTAAAACCGGGCATGCTTATCTGGCGATTTACCCGCCGGAAAGTCCGGAGGAGGCGCGAATTGCGGAACTGATTCTTCCGGAACTTAAGGAATGGCTGGAGCGAGAATAAAAAGTTAATAGCACGATGCTGCAACAAGTGTGGGT
This sequence comes from Bacteroidota bacterium, assembly GCA_022567155.1. GTDB lineage: Bacteria > Bacteroidota > Bacteroidia > Cytophagales > Cyclobacteriaceae > SZUA-230. The sequence continues at coordinate 10,000 of JADFHN010000053.1, read as the reverse complement.
TAGAGTTATTCTTATTTTAATTGAATTATTGATCTATTTTATCTAACAAAAAGGGCCGGAAAATTCCGGCCCCGTCCCGAAAGCTTTCGGGACTACCACTACCTAACCTTAACCTGAACTATCCATCAATGAAACCATGTAATCTTCTTCGTTGAATGATTTTCTTTGTTCTTAGACAGTCCTGAACGTAAAGGGTTTAAAGGCAAGTTATAACCTTCACTGCCGGTGACAATATGTTACAGATCAAGTGGAACGTTTGTCCCGGCCTAAATACCTCTGTTGGCAATTGTTTAATAAACCACAGGTTTGATATTCATAAACTCACGAATACCCAGGTATGATAACTCACGCCCGTAACCCGAAAGTTTGATCCCTCCGAATGGAATAGCCGGATGCGAAGCCACCATCTGATTGATAAACACCGATCCGGTCTCGATGTCCCTTGCCATTTTAATACCGCGGTCAATATCTATTGCCCAGAGCGATGCTCCCAGGCCATATTTGCTGCTGTTAGTTACTGCTACGGCTTCATCTGCATCCCTGACACGAATTACCGAAGCAGCCGGTCCGAATATTTCTTCATCAAAAGCAGGCATTCCGGCTTTCACATTTGTTAATACCGTGGCATTATAAAATGAACCGGGCCGATCGGGTCTGTTGCCGCCCAGTACTGCAATAGCCCCAAGATCAACGGATCTGCTGATCTGGTTATTCAAATCAGTAATAAGATCTTCTCTTGCTAACGGCCCATAGTCTGTTTTCGGATCCATAGGATCGCCCAGCTTCATGGATGAAATGGTATTGCTAAACAAATGCATAAAATCATCGTACACGGCCTCAGTTAGAATAATACGTTTAGCAGCAATACAACTTTGGCCGCAATTGATCATTCGTGCGATGGCACCGGTTTTTGCAGCTTCTTCGATGTCTGCATCCTCCAGTACAATAAACGGATCAGTGCCTCCGAGTTCCAAAACCGTTTTTTTTATATTTCTTCCTGCGGTTTCCGCAACTTTTGATCCTGCTAACTCGCTGCCTGTAAGCGTAACGGCCTTTACACGCCAGTCAGCAATGATGCCGGCCACCTGATCTGCACTGGCAAATAAAGTCTGAAAAACGCCTTCAGGGAGACCTGATTTCCTGAATATTTCTTCAATGGCGAGGGCACACTGTGGTACGTTGGAAGCATGCTTTAAAATACCGGCATTACCCGCCATAAGTGTGGGAGCGGCAAACCTGAAAACCTGCCAGAAGGGGAAATTCCATGGCATCACTGCGAGTATAATACCTATCGGTTCGTAACTGATAAAGGCTGTCCGGCCTTCGGGATTAAGCGGTTCGTCATGAAGAAACCGTGCGCCGTTTTCGGCATAATACCGGCATACCCAGGCGCATTTCTCAACTTCAACAACAGATTCCTTCCATACTTTACCCATCTCGTGCGAAATCAGTGAGGCATATTTCGCTTTATCATCGAGCAGAACCCTGTTACAGGTGCGGAGTACATCTGATCTTTGTGGAAAAGTTGTAATTTTCCATTTTCGGAATGCTTTCTCACCCGAATCCAGTGCGTTATCAATGCTGCATGAGGTTGCCTGTTCAAATTCAGCAAGCAACTCCCCGTTAAACGGATTTACTGATCTGATCAATTTAATTCAATTCCGGTCTTTTAATTTTATTGTTTAGGTCACCATTAATCCTCAGACCCTTGAGGCCTCCATGCCTGCAGTCACAAGTCACAAGCCACAAATCGCAAAGCCAGTATAAGTGTCCAGGTGCTCAGCCTTCCCCCAAACCTACTCCTTATCCCCTTTTTTAACAGGATACTCCTTTGCTTTCCAGGCCAAAATGCCCCCCTGCAGATCATACACTTCTTTGATTCCGATCTCATTCATAAGAATCCTCGAATTACCACTTCTTCGTCCTGATCTGCAATATATATAATAGACTTTTTCTTTATTGAGCGTTTCTAATTTTTCCTTAAAATCGGTTTTTTTAAAATCTATCAAAATCGCTCCTCCAATATGCCCGTCATTGTATTCTTCGGGTGTTCGTACATCAATCAGAATCGTATCGGCATTTATCTTCTCAGTTTCCTTTTTGAACTTTTCAGGAGAAATGAGGAATTTGTCCTTATCCTGAATACGGATATCAAACCGTGTGGCATTAAATCCTAATACCACATAAAGTACTGTAAACATTGCAAAAATTACTTTTTTCATGCTATTTCGTTTCATTCTATCTTTACTATTATTAGTTTTACCTGTGAATATAACAACAATTTCCATTAATTTATTTCACGTCTGGTTCGATTACAGGAAGACAGGAAAATCTAATACATCAATTGAACCCAGCCTGTACAGATTTCAAAATCAGGAAATGTAACTTCATAGTAATAAATGCCGGGATTCAACCCTTCGCCGGCCCAGTCATTCTTGTAATTATCGCTGGAGAAAATTTCCTTACCGTACCGATTCAGAATTTTAAGTTTGAACGGAATGGATGAAGTGATTTCGAATGTATCGTTTAGTCCATCGTTATTGGGGGTGATAATATTGGGTATAAACAGCTTCTGGATTTCAAAAGGAATTGAAAATTGCTTCACGCATTGCTGATTAAACAGTGACACCTGCGCTTCATAACTTCCCGGCTGATTAAAACTAATTATAGGATTTAATTCTGTTGATGAAACATTATTTCCAAATTCCCACAAAACAGATTCCACGTTTTCACTGTTGTTGATGAATTCCATGACAGGCTGATTGCCGCATTTATTGCGGTTTTCAATGGTGATATTCACTTTGATTTCAGGAATCACCTCAACAGTCAGTGAATCTTCAAATGTACAACCGTTCAGATCGGTGATTTTCACAAAATATGTGGTGGTGGTATCGGCAAATGCTTTGGGAAAAGCCGAATTCGAATTAATTAACCCGGTAGCCGGATACCACAAATAAGATACCCCTCCCGAAGCCGAAAGTTGTGCAAAATCGCCCCCGCAAATGGTAGTGCTCTCGCTTACTTCAAAATTTGTTTCATAAACGATAATGGTAGCATAGTCGATATCCACCTCGGCGCACGTGCTTGCGTCGATGGCTTTGAGCACAACCTCGTAGGTGCCTGATGCTTCGTAGGTATGATAAATGGTATCCCGCTCAAACGATACGGTATCCGAATCATCACCAAAAAACCACTCATACACCTCTCCTCCTATGCTTTTGTTTTCGAATGCCACTTCAAAGGGTGCACAGCCTCTTACGATATTCGGCTGATCGAATTCCGGGGTGTTGGTCCGGATCCGGGCATTCAGTGACGCCAGATCGAACTTAAAAGCGGCATTGTTACAACCCCGGCTGCCGTTTTTTTCGGCCCAGGCGCCAGGTGTGGTAGGAAAACTTGAGTCATCGAGGTTACAGCTTGCACACACCGCATGATATACAATGCCACGCTTGTCAAACCTGCTTGTACCACCATCCACATGAACCATCGATGAACTGGTTCCTAAAAAAGTGGCATAAAGCAGTTCACTCATGTCATCCGTATATACGGCCAGATAAAAGCTTGAACCGTCCGTACCTGGCTGGTACGCATCGGAAGTAATTTGAAGTGCGCTTGTGGTTACTCTCATATACTGGGAGGTACGGTTAGCCAGTAACGGGCTGCCCCATCCGCTTATAAACAGGTTGTCACAATCATTAACCAGAAAAGCCGTGATGGAGATGTCAGGCTCACCGCGTTTTCCTCCAAATACGGTTGAAAATAGCGTTTCTGAAAGGTCGGGTGTAAGCTTATGCACAAACTGCCCGCTGTTTTCATCCACTCTGGGCCCGGCCGTAACCGGGTAGGGGCCGCGGGTCTGCCCCACGAGATAAACATCTCCGTTGCTATCAAGGTCCATCTGGTACACCTGATCATAGTCGGTAGTGCCAATATAGGTGGCAGCCAGTAAAGCCGATCCATCGGATGCGATTTTAGCAACAAATCCATCCACATCACTTACTCCGGTCGGACCCGGATGAATCGTATTCGGTGTGGTAGGAAGGTCAATACTTGTGGTGCCTCCGGCAATATACACCTCGTTTTCAGGCGTTAGTTTTATGGATAAAGCGGCATCTTCCCCAAATCCTCCATAATAGCTGCTCCAGATTAATGATGAAAGATCCTGCTCAAGTTTTATAACTACTCCGTCAATGCTTCCACCGCCAAATTCTTTCTGAAATGGATTTACCAACGGAAAATCCTGCGAAGATGTCCGTGATGCGATATATACATTATCATTTTCATCAACAATGATATCTCCCCTTGACTGATCACCATAATTTCTTACCAGAGAACTGGTGAACGTTTGTATCAGTCCGTCATTGCCGGATCCTCCCAGGTAGGTAGCAGCCAGAAGCTGATCGCCGTTTTCACTTAATTTCGCAATAAAAAGATCAGATCCGTTGGAGTAGAGTACACTGGATTCAAACAATGTTCCGGATACGCCCCCATTATAGGTAGTATCATATGCCTGATCTGTAACAGGAAAATCCAGCGAACTTGTAATGCCCAGAATCAGCAGTTCCCCTTTATTATTTACGACTAAACTTTGCGGAACTTCCGAATTTGTTCCACCCAGGTATGTGGCGTAGATCAGGTCTGAGCCGGTGGAATCATATTTTAGAATAGCAACATCCCAGATTCCGCCATATTCGGTCTGAAACGCTCCTTCAGTGGCATTGAAAGACCCGAGGTTGATGGTTCCCAGCGTACCGCCGAAAAACCGTGTATGATTGGTCATACCCCCCGAATACAGGTTACCATATTCATCAAATGTGGCCGTGTTTCCCCAGTTATCGGCAGCCGATCCGGAATAAGTGGAGAAAATCAGCAGGGGGTCAATAGTGAGTTTCTGAGTTACGTCATACGGTTTGGGAAAATGAAATGACAGCGTGTTTTTATCCAACTGATACCTGCATTCCACATCCGCTCCATCTGCCTGATACGCCAGAGGTATATGTTCCACTACTTCGCCTAGGCTTGTTTTAAGATACAGTGTGCCATTTTTGATGCTCATTTCATCCAGGCCTCTGTAAACCATCTTTATGTCGGCCGGGTTGGCACCGGGACGAACGATAAAGTCGTATTTCAACCCCTCGAAGGTTGAATACATAATAAAATCAATATCGGGATATATATTCTGATACCGGATTTTTTCAAATGACTTCACTCCTGAGGCCCACTTTGTCCGGTCTGAACCTATAAAATAATTATATCGCTCAGTTCCCGGATTCTGCCCGGTAACTTTTACATTTTCGCTGATATTTTCGAAAATAACTTTATAAACATGTCCGTTAAGTTTGTCAGGAATATCAGAAGTTAACCGGGCGCCAGGGCCATAGTCTTCTTCAATTTTTACAGAGCGGAAATGATCATGGACATCATTCCCGTAATCCACAAACAGAAACACAAGCTTATCCTTGTGCAGATACACGGTACCCCCCGGTACATCCGCATAATATAACACCTCATGGTTCAATTGTCCCCGGTTTTCAATAAAACGCAGTGGACCGTCAGCAGCTAAAGCCGTCATTTCAGACATCAGAATCAACTGAACCAAAAACAAAACTCTTTTCAGGGCCATATCCGGTTAAACTTCTTTTCTTAATACTTCCAACGGCGATTTACTGATCACATCCCTGGTATTTAACCAGCCGATCATCATTGTTAATAAAGTCACACTCAGCCATACAACAAGCAAACCTATAAAATCAGGTACAAATCTGATATCAAAAAACATCCATGTAAGCCCCCAGGCTCCTAATATCGACAGTGTGATACCCGTTAAGCCTGCCAATATGCCAAGGTAGCCATATTCAAGTAGGGTCATCTGTACAATCTGCTTTTTTACCGCTCCCAATGTGCGCAACAATACATTTTCCCTTAACCGGACATATTTGCTGTTACTAACCGCTCCTGCCAAAACGATCAGCCCGGTAACAATGCTGAATAATGCCATAAACTGGATCACATAAGCCACTTTATCCATAAACTGGTCGATGGTCTGGAGTATCAACCGGAGGTCAATTACTGATACATTTGGGAATTTACGAACCAGTTCCTGCTGAAATGCAGCCGATTTTGCTTTCGATTCTGTTCGTGTCATCAGTACATAAAACTGTGGAGCCTCTTCCAGCACACCTTTCGGAAAGACGAATATAAAATTAGTTTGTATTCGCTGCCAGTCAACTTCCCTAAAGCTGCCGATATACGTTGTGATGGGCACACCCTGCACGTCAAATATCACTTCATCTCCAATATCTACATGTAATGTTTCGGCCATGTTCTCTGATATAGACACCCAAATGGTATCGTTGGGTTGTACTACTTCTGAAATCATCTTCCCTTTTACAATCTTTTCCGACTCAATCAAGCTGTCCCTGTAAGTAATCCGGTATTCTCTTGTGAGTGACCAGTTCGGAATGTGATCGGAAGTGTCTTTCTGAATTTCACTAATCGTTTTCCCTCTGATCTTCGAAAGCCGGGTTGACACAATTGGTACAAGTTGCTGTATCGGAAATTGGTATGTACTTACCAGGTCAGAAACGCCCTGTTTCTGATAAGGCTGTATATCGAACAGCACCGTATTTGATCGTTCTTCAGAGCCCATAAACTCTACCTGATTGAGTAATGCATGTTGGATCAGGAGGAGCGTTGACACCAGAAACGTACCCAATCCTATTACTACCACAAGCACTGTAGTCTGATTCTGCGGCCTGAACAGGTTTGACAGACTTTGCCGCCATACAAAACTCCATCCTGTTGGAAAAAACTTTCGTACCAGGAAAATGATAAGTTTTGCCACAAGTGTAAGCACCAGGAATGATCCTATAAGTGCACCCATAAATGCCGTACCATTTCGAATACTTTGTGTCTGTATAACAGCGAACACCCAAGGAAATAAAATAGCCAGTAAAATAACCAGTAATTTCATTCGCGAGAATTTATTATCGTTGTTCAAATCTGAACGTAATACACTCAGAGGAGGTATATTCCTGATATCAGATAATGGTAAAAAGGAGAAAATACCTGAAATAAATATACCAAGCAGTAATCCTTTCAGTACAGCGCCCCAGGCAATTCCTACGCTGATCTCAACAGGAATATACTTGCCAAACATCACCGGAACAAGATGCTGTATTCCGATACCAAGCAATACACCTGCTATACTTCCCAATAAGCCCAGTACCATCGACTGGATGAAAAAAATATTGAATGATTGCCATGCAGAAGCGCCAATACATCGTAGCACAGCTATAAACGATTTTTTTTGTTGCACGTAGATGTGTATTGAGCTTGCCACTCCGATACAACCAAGTATAAGAGCTACAAAACCCAGCAGATTGAAAAACCGGTAAAGATTTTCGAATGCTTCTCCCATATTTTCTTTTTCGTCTTCTACCGTACTGTGGGAGTAACTATATTTTTTTATTACCGGAAGCAGTCTTTTTTCCAGTAGATCTGCTTGTTCGGTCGTTCCGGTTTTGAAATATCTCCGGTAGCTGTATCTGCTGCCATATTGTATCAGACCGGTCTGTTCAAGATACTCCAGTGATATATAAATCGAAGGCGCAAATGTAGCTGCTACTGCATTTGTACCTGGCATGCTGCTGACGATACCTTTTACAATAAAAGACAAATTACCGAGCTTGATAGAATCATCGTAGCTGACTTCGAACTGCATGGCAAGACTTTCATCTACAATGGCAAACCGGCCTTGCGTTAAAGATTCCATCGCATCATCAGGTAAAGTCTCAATATTACCATAAAACGGATAATTGCCCTCTGATGCCACAACCTGCACCAGCCGCGTGCCCCCCTGAGGCGTCAAAAACAACACCATGGAAGCAAAACGAACATCCATGGCTTGCTCATATTCAATCGAATCAAATAAGGCAAGCGTTTCTTCTTCAAATACCTTGTTGCTTCTCACATTCAGATCAGCACCCAATAGCGCTTTGGCGTTTGTATTAATATCCTCCTGTAAGTTGGTATTGAAACTATCGATGGCAACCAATGCCCCAATTCCTATGATAATAGATGAAATAAAAAGAAACAGCCTTGTAAGGTTGTGGCGTGCATCCTTCCACGCCATTCGCCAAACCCACTTATCATTAAACAGTGTTTTACGGGGTTTTTTAATCTTTATAATATACTCCATACCACTATACGACCCGTAATTGTTTATCTGCAATGAGTTTACCTCCTTTTAATTGTAAAATCCTGTCGGTATGTGCTGCCAGTTCCATATTATGTGTTACCAAAACCAGGGTAGTGCCTTCCTCCCTGTTTATATCAAATAACAAGCTGGTTACTTTATTAGCAGTTTCTTCATCCAGATTACCGGTCGGTTCGTCTGCAAACATTATTTTAGGTGATGAAAAGAAAGCCCGGGCAATAGCAACCCGTTGCTGCTCGCCTCCGGATAACTGTAGCGGGTAATGGTCCATCCTCTCACCAAGCCCAACTCGATCAAGTATCTCCCTGGCTTTTGGTACCAGCCCTTTTTCACCACGTAGCTCAAGAGGAATCATCACATTTTCGAGGGCTGTTATAGTTGGAAGTAATTGAAAATTCTGAAATATAAAACCTACGTATCTATTACGTATATATGCCCTGTCATCTTCACTTAATGCATTGAGTTTGATACCCGCCAGCGATACCGACCCTGATGAAGGAAGATCAAGCCCGGCACATAGGCCCAGCAGAGTTGTTTTGCCACTACCTGAAGGGCCAACCACTGAAATAGTATCCTGCTGATTTATTGAAAATGAAATCGTATCCAGTACGGTCAGTTTATTTTCTCCGGAGAAAAATGATTTGGTTAGATCGTTTACTTCAAGAATCTGGTCCATTTTATGCTTATACTGCTTTACCTATATACCGTATCTTGTAAACAAAAGTTTGAGTTATCGTTATTCGGTAATATCTTTTCACTTTATAAATTGTTAAACTACTAAATTAATGAAAATTTATTCTGGTGCACTTTTGTTAAACTCCGGCAAAAATAGTGCTTTTGTTATCTGACAGCGTTACAATCAGGATCACCTTCTGACCTTGTACCGGATGAAGAAAACAAACCTATTATAAAAAGTTACAGGAATAGTATTATTCTCTTTCATAGAAATAATCATTAAACTTGGCATAGAACAGCAACATTTTATTAATCAGTAAAAATAACAAACCTGATGCTACTATCATTTATTATTTTTATTACATCTCTGGCATGCATGATACCCCAGGATAGTCGTAAAACCATTATATTTTATGGCAACAGTCTCACGGCAGGATACGGACTGGCTCCGGAGAATGCCTTTCCGGCTGTTGTAGCAGAGTTAATTGAAGAATCAGGGAAAAAATATAAGGTTGTGAATGCAGGCGTGAGCGGTGAAACTTCGTCAGGCGGACTCACAAGAATAGACTGGATACTGAAACAGCACATCGATATATTCATACTTGAACTTGGAGCCAACGATGGTTTAAGAGGTATCCCTACTAAAAAAACCATTGAAAACCTGCTGGGAATAATCGACAAGTTGAAATCAACCTACCCGGATTGTAAAATAATTATAGCCGGTATGATGGTGCCCCCTAATATGGGACAGGATTACGCGAATAAATTTGCCGGCATTTATTCCGAAATTGTAAAATCAACGAATGCTGCCTTTATCCCTTTTCTGCTGGAAGGTGTGGCCGGCGATCCTGATCTGAATCTTCCGGATGGCATTCATCCAAACTCTGAAGGGCACAAAATAGTAGCAAAAAATGTAATGGCGGTACTGGAGCCATTCCTTTAGCGGCTTTACCACGAATTTAATGAGGAATGGATTTATAACTAAATGCTAAAATGATAGAATGATAGAATGATAGAATGATAGAATGATAGAATGATGACAGAGAAGAATTATTAAGGCGCATAAAGTAATCAAATGAATTAACAAAAACTGACTGCCGGCAGGTA
>JADFHN010000171.1 GCA_022567155.1 Bacteroidota bacterium | reverse complement strand
GTTTTTATCTTTAGTATGATTCAAGCTCAATTGGATTCTTACGTTCCATTATCAACAACCGTGCAAGGTAGCCTACTGGATGCTGCTTGGGTATGGACTTTATCTGGTACTTGGGAAACCTTTCAAACAGACGATGGGATTAGTTGCAGCATCTTATGGATCGGCCTGGATTGTTTGGCAGGTGTTTGTGATATTCCTTATGATTAATTTTTCAACATGAGGAAAACGTTACTTGTCGTAATTATCATTGTAATAGTTGGTCTTGTCAGTTGGTTGGTTTATTCGTCTGTCCGGAAACTCGAGCAAAAAGAAATCAGGATGGAAATCATTTCTTCCATACCGTCATTGTCTTTTCAGGATCTGAACGGAAATCCTGTTCAACTGAATGAAATCACTTTCGCTAAACCTATGGTTCTGATACTTTTTAATTCGGAATGTGAGTATTGCCGGTATGAGGCGATGAGCATCTCGGAAAATATAGACCAGCTTGATGAGGCGATGATCGTTTTTTTATCTGCAGAAGAAATTGATGTTATAAGATCATTTGGAGAAACCTATGGCCTCCTGGAGCATGCAAACATCTTATGTGGACAGGTCGATTATCCGGAGCTAACAGCAGTTTTTAAGTCTGTCAGCTACCCCAATATTTTTATTTACGGGAATGATGGTCGTCTTGTGAAAGAGTTTAGAGGGGAAACAAAGGTTGAAGCGATTTTAAATGCTGTCAAAAACTGAAATGAAAGGTGTGGAATTACAAAATCTTCATTGCACCTTAACACTTCAGCTAAGCCCTCCAAAGACCTCCCGTCTGGTCATAAACGGTTGATAATATTGCTTTGTGCTTCAGATCCGTAACCGAAGAAAGTATTCGTTGAACTTCTTCCCGGCTTAGTGTAACATTTGGTGTATGCGACGCTTGCCGGAGCAAAGCGAAGGCAACTGTGCCGAAGGCCGGGCGACCGGCAGGGAGAGAAGTGCATAAGCTGTGCTATGCGAAGTTCACGCGATTTCATACTGATGATTATTTTTTTATAGCCTTACCTTTAAAAAAGGTATAACAAAACACTCCATCTTTTTCTGCTGTCCGATAGAGGTCTTTTATTCCCTGGTCCCATTCATATTTATCTATTAAAGAGTTATTTAATGCATCCCTTTCAACTCCCTCAATCATTGCAGTAAACGTATTTTTTATAAAACCTTCAACTAATAATGGTTTACTTGAATCAACATAAACCATTCGAGGAGATACTAAACAATCTGAAAAACCAGCTTTATATAGTAAAGGATAAATTTCTCTGCCAATAAGGGCATTTCCGCCATGCAATGCTTGTAATTGCACCTGGCAATTAATAGTTTTTTGCGCAGCATCACTACGTGGATAAAAATACGCTGAACCATGATCCCCTTCAATCACTGTTATCGTACCATCTTTTCGTAATACTTTTTTCAAATTTAGTAATGCTTGTACAGGATTTGATAAATGTTCCAGAACAAAACACACAATTATATGGTCAAATGACTCAGCTTCAAAATGTAAATCAAAAATATCACCAATTTGCAACATTACATTTTTAATGTTCAATGCTTGAATCATTGTTTTTGCTTTTTCAAGTGATGTTTCAGAAATATCAATTGAAGTAAAATGGCATGAAGGATTTTTTGGAGCAATTATTTTTGTCTGAGAACCAACACCGCAGCCAGCCTCTAATATCTTTGAATTCTCAGGAAAAATAGAGTCATAATGTAATAATTCATCAAGTGTGTTTGCTTGATCTTGTAGTCTTTTTAATTCTTTCTCTGTATATCCATGAATATAATTGTTCATATTGTTATCTTCCTTTTCAACTCATTATCGCGCGAATTTAGTCATCAACCGAATATAGGTAATTCCATGTATTTAACCTATGTCATCAGGGGTAATATGCATCGTATCAACCGGGCTGGCAATGCTTGTCAGGTTCGTTGTGGCTACTCACGTGTATGTAAACATGTGAGCACTCCTACTTTATCCATAAGGTGTCGGGCCTGAACGTTAAGATGCCTGAAATTCAATA
>JADFHN010000121.1 GCA_022567155.1 Bacteroidota bacterium | reverse complement strand
TTTTATCATGACCGGTAGCCATTTTATCATGACCGGGAGCCATTTTATCATGATCGGGAGCCATTTTATCATGACCGGGAGCCATTTTATCATGAGCGGAAGTCATTTTATCATGGCCGGGAGTCATTTTATCATGACCGGGAGCCATTTTATCATGGCCGGGAGCCATTTTATCATGGCCGGGATTGATTTTGTAGTGATCGGGAATGATTTATACTGGTGATGCGTGATTTGTGTTTGTCAGTGCTTGAATTGGCTTTGGAAGTCATTGAATTGGGCCTGTCAGCAGGGCGGGACTAGGTTCGGTATTCCTGTAAATCAAGAAGTCAGAAGAAGTCATAGTAGCCGCAGTAAAGAGCAGGAACTGCTAAATCCATCCCCCTGATGGCCTCACAAACGGTGAAGGCTGAACCCGTATCAAGTACGGGGCAGGCAATTGAATCGTGTTCTAATTCGGATAGGAATGTCAACGGAAGTTGGGATATCCTACCCTTAAGCGGACAAGAACCTCAGATTCAGTGAACCGCCAGGTACGCGACCCGCTTGGCCTGTCCTGAACTTGATTCAGGATCTGGTGTGAGAGGCGCACTCCGTCAGTCCCTACTGGCGGAGCCGTCTACTCGATTAGAGGCTGATAGGGTAAGCTATAACCATCTTTCTTTTACAATAAAATTTTGTTCTTCAATAAGAGTAGAAAAGCTTAATTCAATTTGTTGTTCAATATTGTGCATTTCCTCTACAACCATTTTTGTTTCTTTCCAGATAGCCATGATTTGTTCTATGGTAATCTTAAGTCTTTTGGCATTTGTGGCCGTGTAGTGTACTGCTAGATTTCTGAATTTGTATAACCTTGATACTTGCCCAACTTTTACTTTTTTTGCATTTATCTCCTCTTTAAATACAAAGTTTAATTTTGACATTACTGGAGACCTGTCCATCGTATTATACGTTTCGTCTGTAATGGAATTAGAAATCTTTAAATAAAGGAGATGTCTATTTAGAAGCACTTCAAAGAAAAGAGCAAAATTGGTAAAGTTTCCCAAGAGACTTATCCCTTTTAGCTCGTGTTTGAAACTGAATACGTGCTTTTGAACCTTTGCTTCATTTTGGGCTTCAATCCATGTATTTCCCAATCGTTCCTGTGTGTGTTTAGTTAAAACATCATCTTCAAATTTTAATAAATCGATAAGATTATCTGGGATATTTGAAGAGTCCGCTAATATCTTCCTATCGGCATCGGTAGGATCAATTTTTTGGATTTTTTTACCGGATATCTCACCAGCGAGTTGATATTCAAATTCTTGATGTATATGATGAAATGCGTCAAATAAAAAAAGTTGGGCAGCCTCTCCAAGTTTGCTGTAGCTTTCTAACCAATCAACACTGCTAATTTTATCAATCACTTACTTGTCCTATTTACCTCTAACGACCTTGATAAAAAACGTAGGGAATGAACAGCACCTTGCTTTAGTTGACATACGCGCCAAGGCCAATTTCTAATTTAATTATACTTGGCGGACTTACCAGAATCCGATGAACTTTCGGATTGCAGATAAACCTATGTTTTTTTATCTAATGTTACCTGCTTTGCTCTTTTCAACTCCATTGGACACTGAGAGGCTGGCAAGGTGTACATTTTTGGAGTTTCTTTTTCATTCGATTATTTACTTTTTTACTTCATTTCAATTTCTTTAATCAAAATCAATTGGACTTGTAATGAAGCACGTTTTGGTTCAGGGCCTATTATTCAACGATTGCAGCTGTTACCGCATTAATGAATAAGTCCGCACGAGAATAAAGGTAGCTTTCCGCAACAGAAATTGGTCCAAGATCAACTGAGAAATAACAGCCAACAATTTCCTGAACTGGGTCCACCCACATGGCTACTCCGCCGGCGCCACCATGCACAAAAGTTTTTTTAGATTGCAATGCTTCGCCATAAACGGCTACCTTTTTATTATCACGGATGAACCAGGAGAACCCGGTACCGGCTTCAGGAAAATATTCGTCGACAAACTGACCACTAATTCCCGGAATCTGATTACTTGTCATCGCCTCAACTGTAACCGGACTAAGTATTCTGGCATCCTCATAAATGCCATTATTAAGGAACATCTGACCAAATATGGCCATATCCATCGCACTCGAACTGACCCCGAGGCCAGCAAAAGGAGTCTTGTGAAATTCAGGGGAATCTATAAATGCCAGGGGCCCATCTGCCGGACGTTTGGCCATTTTTTGGCTGTCTTGCTCTGATAAGATATAGGAAGTGTCTTTCATCCCCAGGGGTTCAAATAGGTTTTCTGAGGCAAAATCACTAAGGCTCTGGCCGCTAACCCGGCGGATAATCTCTCCCAATAATTCATATCCGAATGTGCAATAACGCTGCTCCGAACCAGGCCCGTAAGATAATGGTGTGTCGTATCCCAAGAATAACTGCTCGCTTATTCCCTGGTCTTGTGTTTTCTCAGGAGAGGGGATTTCAATGCCTGTTTTCTTTGCTGAATGCCCCTTTACGTCCTCATCTGTGAGACCTGACGTATGAGTCAATAATTGATGCACCATAACTTTTTCTTTACCTTCCCCGGTGAATTCCGGGATATATTCTGTCACTGGACGATTGAGGCCGAGAAGCCCCCTTTCAACCAGAATCATAGCTGTGGTGGCGGTGACGGGTTTACTCAAAGAAGTCAGTGGAAAAATGGTGTCCAGAGCGAGGGGTGCTGAATCTTTTTCCGGAGTTAGGTGACCAAATGCCTCATGGAGGACAATAACACCCTTGCGCACAACAAGGACAACAAGTGCCGGGTGGATGCCTTGATTGACCCAACCTTCCGCTAATTTTTTTACGTGATTTACCCTGTCAACCGACATTCCAACTTCTTTTGGAGATCCTTTTTGTAGTTTCATTTTCAGTTTAATTATTTATTAATTTACAAAATTATGTTGAGCCAATTCCGGCACAGGCGAAATGCGTTTATTAGATAAAAACGATTTTTTTAAGTCGTCATTACTCATATTTTCTGCCAGCTTATGAATGATTGTAACTGCTGTTTGATACTGTTCCACAGCCAGTTTAGTCTTTCCTCGCAGATCCAGAGCTTTAGCCTTTGAAATTCGTATGAGTAATTCCAGTGTAGCATAATTCATCTGTTCGGCCATAAGAATTCCCTCATCAGCAATCGAGATCACATTCCCGGCCTTGTCAAGTTTAAGGAGTATTCTTAACTGCAATTCAAGTGCAATAACATACGCGGGTCTCCAGCCATGCTTCTCTGCCTCAGAACAAGAGTTCCTGGCGCACCTTAAAGCTTCTTCAAAATTCCCTTTTCTCAAGGCGATTTCTCCTAACAAAACTGGTTTTTCAGCCATAAGCGCGGTAGGAGTGTTGGCAATATTCTGATCAGACCATTCCAGGTTTACTTCACTTGGTTTTTTGATATGAAGTAGAGTCCTTGAAAGTTCGGCCTGAGCCCATAGTTTCAGCCAACTTCGACCCATTTGTTCTGCCTGCTTGATGACTTCTTCAAACACAGCAACTGCTTCTTCATAAGCCATTTGATCCGATAAATAGATTCCTTCCGCGAATCTTTTAAGTGCACTTCCAAACAGATAGGCTTCTTCTGCAAGTTCTTGTTGAATTGATTCCCAGGCTTCGTCATATCGCCCGAGTTTGGAAAGAGCCAGGGCCTTAATTGTCGAATATATCACGGGTGGAGCTCCGAGCATAACGCAGAGTTTTATACTCGCCTCACAACATTCAATGCATCGGGTGAAATTTCCAGCAAACAGGTGTCTCCACAGAAGACGAAAATAGGCTTCTTTTAGCCTAGGTAGATCATTTCGTTTCTCAAGTTGCAGTAAAAGATTCTCTACCTCATCAATTGAAATTAAATCTTTATTCGCCCTGGCGATCAAGCAGTCAAAGGTGAGTTCCTGGTCGCCATACTCTTGACTTATAATCCATGCTTTTTCGATATTTGCAACGGCCTGCTCTAGGTAATCGGGCCAATAATCAGTAAACCACATGGTTGCAATAAGTGCCAGTATCATGCTCTTTTTGTCTTGAAGTTCATCAGCAAGGGTATATGCCTCCTCGTATAATTCAAGTGATATGGCGGCAAAGTCCGGTTTGTCCAGGGCGATAATATAATTGGCTGATGCCAGGCCAAGTAATGCCTCGAGCTCACCTTTCCTGTCCCTGCTTTTTTTACAATGTTTGAGCAAAATCATGTAATCATCTGCAGCCTTCCTACCCTGATAAATATCTAACAGGACCTTTGCCCGTCGTTTCAAAATGTCATTATAACATGACTTGTCTTTATCAAGGACTAACGCTTGCTGGTAGTATGTCAATGCCACAGTATTGGCATATTGTTTACCAGCTTTTTCTCCTGCCTTAACAAGGTACTCTATCGCTTTTTCTCTCGCCTCACTATTTCTGTAATGATAAGCCAGTGCTTCAAAGTGTTCTTCCAAACGCTCCTGATAGAGAATCTCAATCGTCTCCGCAACCAATTGATGCAGCATCTTGCGATGTTTGATTAGTAAGGTATGATAGGTGATTTCCTGGGTGATAACATGATTAAACTGATAGGTTAAATCTGGAACAGGCTCAATTTGCCGGATGAAGTCTCTTCGCTTGAGATGTTGAAGTAAGGTGGGCAGTTCTTTTTTTCGAGTTGTGATCTGTTTTAAAATACGCTGGACAAACTCCCTGCCAATTACTGAAGCCAGTCGCAGCACTTCCTTCGAATCAGGGTCAAGTTGGTCCAGCTTAACGAGAATTGCTGCCTCAACGGTTTGCGGTAAGGTCATTTTCTCAATCACTTGTGAGCATTCGAGTTTCCCTGCTTCAATAAATATCGACTCTTCCTGATAGAGTAAACTACATAATTCCTCAATGAAGAAAGGATTGCCACCGGTACGTTTAAAAATTTGGGATGCGAATTGCTCAGGCAGATCTGCTACTTCGTATTTCGCCTTTATCATCGATTCCACCAGTTGTTCACTGATAGAAGCGAGCTGGATGTGATAATTAAATGACGGCGACTTCCATTTAGGTACATACTCAGGGCGATAAACTAAAATAATCATCAATGGCAAAGTGGCCATAACCTCCAAATAGCGGAGTAAAACTCTCTCTGAGCCTTCATCGGCCCAATGCCAGTCTTCCAGGATAAGTACGAGCGGTTGTTGTTGGGTATTTAAGGTGATTATGGCTATCAGCCCTTCCTGAATCATCAGCTTTAGTTGTTCTCCAGAAACCACCTCAGGCAAAGGATATTGTTCAGATGGAATGGATAACAAGTGAAGTAGGACTGGAATAAATTTATCTAACGCCGGATCAATTTTTTTGAAATGGTCCACCGCTTTTTCATGCAACTGTTCCGGGGAATCCTCTTCTTTAAGTTGTAATTCTTTTCTCAAGGCGTCTACAAAAGGTAGATAGGGAGTTGAGACGCCATAGGTCTGACAACGGGCTTGTAAAACGGTTATCTTATTCCGATTGAGTTGGTGCTTGAATTCGTAGAGCAGCCGGCTCTTACCCAATCCTGCTACTCCTCTTATGGTCACAAACTGTCCTTTACCCCGGATGGTCGATAACAGGCAGTCATGAAGAGCAGCCAATTCCTTCTCCCGTCCGATGAAAGGCGTGAATCCCCGCTGTTCTGCTGCCTCAAGACGGGTCTGAATTTTGGTTTTATCAAGGATGAGATAGGGGATTAAAGGTGCAGCCTTACCTTTCATCTTAACAGGTCCCAGGGATTTTGTTACAAAATAGGGAGCAATCAATGCCTGAGTTTGCGGACTGAGAATGATTTCATCTCCTTTTGCCTGGGCAACCAGGCGGGCTGCGGTGTTGACCGTATCTCCTGTCAAGTTAAATTTTCCGTCCCGTTCGTCCTGCACAGTGATAACTATCAAGCCGGTGTTGATCCCACTGTGCATGGTCAAAGGTCGGCCAATGTAAGCCTCTGTTGCGGGATTCATCTCACGTACAAACTTATGTAATTCCATTGCGGCATTCACGGCACGGATCGGATCGTCTTGGTGGGCATGTGGGATTCCGAACAAAGCTATGATTTCATCTCCAACAAACTGATTCACGGTTCCTTCATGATATTCGACAATTTTGGCCGCCTCGAATTTGATTTGACTCATCAACTCCTGCACTTTTTCAGGGTCAATCTGCTCATTCATCGCAGTGTAGTTGGAGAGATCGGAAAACAAGATAGTCGCCTGACGGCGCTCCCCGAGGAATTGAGAAACAATATTTTTAGGTGTTTCTAAGGCGATAATTTGTTGTTGCAGCCCCTTCAAGGATATATCAACTACCGCATCACCAAGCATGGATCGTTGTGCTTCTAAAGCTTCAATTGCAGCTTTTAATTGGGCCAATTGCTTGGTGTTGTTGGTCATTTTAGTTCTCTTTTTTTCACTACTCGCGATCCTTCATTTATCTCCTCATAATAACCATTACTTTGATGAAACCGATTTTATTCTCCTTATATATTTTTTTATGCTATTGCCGTATCAACCACATAAATTAAGATAATTAATAGAATATGCAGTTTGGATGTTATTGAACTATCCAATGTCATCACTTTAAATCAAGTAACATCATATTTTTGAAAGTATTACAGGTAACGTTTGGCTAATATGCACCTTATGCCTCTTATTTCCCATATAGGTCCCTGTTTTTACCCTAAATATAGTCCTAAATTGTATTTTATTTTTAGCGCTTTGTATTATTTTGTTCCTTTTAGCCATCTTCCAAATGATCAAATGGACTGCAAATATTTTTCATTCCTACATGTGTAATGTGTGTGTAAATTTCGGTGGTTTTACTTGAATTATGACCCAGCAATTCCTGGATATAACGCAAATTAGTACCGTTTTCTAACAAATGCGTGGCGAAACTATGCCTCAAGCAATGCAGCGTTAGTTTCTTGTAAATACCGGCTTTTGCTTTGGATCGGATAAATATCTTGCGCAAACTGCTTTGTGAATACTGACTATGGTTTGGGCCCTCGAATAGCCATTTAACAGGCCGGTATCTTTTATAATACGTCCTGAGCAAAACCAGAATTTTAGACGATAATAGGGTGGTACGATCTTTTTTGCCTTTGCCACCCCTGACATAAATTACC
>JADFHN010000120.1 GCA_022567155.1 Bacteroidota bacterium | reverse complement strand
TGTCCAATTCAACAATCATCCACTCCGTATTGCCATTTGCAGCGGATACGATGGCCGGAAAATCCTGGATGCCCTGTCCTGCTGCCACCATGGGGTCGGGCTGGTCCTCATCCAATGAATCCGTCCAGGTAGCCGGGCCATCTTTTATATGCAACAGAGGAGCCCTTTTACCGAATTTTCCAACGATCCCGGCAGGATCCTGACCTGCTACTTTTACCCAATAGGTATCGATCTCAAAGAAGATATCTTCATCCAGTTTGTCAAAAAGTATTTCAAACGGGAACTTTCCATCTTCATTTTTTTCAAACTCCCACCAATGATTATGAACACCAAAAACCAGACCTTCCTTTTTTGAAAATTCATTGGCTTCATTGTAGATATCTACCAGTTCGAGGGTACCTGCTTTTGTTTTGTAACGCGGGTCTTCCGGCCAACCGTGCCACACAATACGATTACACTTGTAAGCTTCGGTCATTTTAAGGATATTTTCACGCTCCTTTCCAACCGGTAATTCACAGTGTATGGAAAATACGGGAAGGTCAAATTTCCTGAGCGCCGTTGCTGCCTGTTCGATGCTAATATGTTCAGGCCAGAAAGCTGTTTCTACACCTGCATATCCGACTTCAGCAACTCTGCTGAGCGTTTCCTCCAGGTTTTTTTCAATTGATTCCCGCACCGTCCATAGCTGCAATCCGATTTTAGCCATTTCAGAATTATTTTCCTTGCTATTGCATGAGGTTAGTATTGAAAGGGGTTGGAGGGCGAATCCCGCAGAAGCGAGGCTTGCTATACGGTTAAAGTCGCGTCGTTGCATAGTTTGTCAGAGGTTGAAATTATAATTCAATTTACGCATTTATTGTAAATCTAAAAAGTATTACGTATATTAGAGAAAATTTATTTTGTTTATACGTAATGAAAACCAAACTTACGCTATATCTTGAAAAATCGGTGATTGAGGGATTAAAAGAGCATGCCAGAAGGCTGGGTCTCAGCCTTTCTCAGTTCATTGAAAGGGAATACAATTCTTTATCACAAAAATCAAAATTGGAAGAACCCATTCCGGAGTATTTTAAAAAAATGCAGTTTGAGGAAAAGCTCCCTGAAAATTATGACTGGAAAAAGGATCGCGATGAATATTTAAAGAAAAAGTATGGATAAGTTATACCTGGATGCAAATGTTATTCTTGACTATTTGCAATCAAGACCAAATGGAATTTATACTGAAAAGATCTTTATGAAAGCCCACAATAAGGAAGTTTTTCTCATTACCTCCGTTTTGAATTTTGCTATCATTTATTATGTTGAAAAACAAAGAGGATACTCAAGAAAAGAAATATTCAGTAGGTTTAGCTATATAAATAAGGTTATTTTAACTATAGACCAATCTGCCCAAAGCTATAGTTCTGCCATTCAATCTAAATTCTCAGATTTTGAGGATGCACTCCAATATTTTGCCGCTGTTGAAAACGGCTCCAATTTTCTAATTACTGGTAATAAAAAGGATTTTAAAGAATCTGTAATACCAGTATTGACTGCTAGAGATTATATCGCCAGAATTTAGAGTAAATTTTATTTAAGGCTCTTTATCCGATAAGAATCACTTTTCATAAAGCCTGCCAGCCGCAGGCAGGGAATCTGATCTACTTTGAAGCGTAAAATCACTATTGATATCACTAGTTGGCTTTTAGCTTTGAGCTATCAGCCTTGAGCCATTTGTAAAGGCTTTTTAACTGATTATACATTTGGTATTATACCTATGGTACCCTGAAAACTTCGTTTCCTGCAAAATTACTTCCTTTCAGATGTTTTTTTAATACGATTTATACAAAACGATATATAATCACCATTGGTGGCTTTCAGCTTTCACCTTTACTAGGAAAATTTGATACATGTACAGTACCTTCCCGGTACATGCAAATGTACAGGAACATACCTTTCCTTACATATCCTCAAACTGGTTCGGAAGTAACCTCTGCCTAAAGGGCGGCAGGCGGGCTTCCGTGCCAGGAAAACTTCCTTGCATATTGTTTATAGGTTGCTTACCTTTTCTTTCTGAATTTTAATTCCTTAGAATGATGTTCCGATTTACCAGGAATTTGCGGGCCAGGCATACGGGTGATTTGTAATGCCTAAAAAAGAATATAACTAATTGAATGTCATATATTTAATACTTTTTAGTGGTGAAGTCAGGAAAATTTTTTTGTCCCGTCCTTCTTGGCGGGGATAATAAATATTCTATACATAAGGCTTTAGCCATTAAAACAGATGGCCTTAATGCGAGGCATAGAAAGATAAATACTGATAGTTATAAATGCACTATCTGGTATTCATTTTTCATATTCAGAATGAGGTCATGGAACACCTCTTTTCGCAATTCAATGGTTTCTGTGTTTACATTCGGATGAAAACGCACAATATCTGCATTCCAGACTTCACTGTCGATATAAAGTTTTACAACTGTATTTATATCGTTGAGCAAACCAAACGGTGATACGGCGCCGGCAGATAATTTCAGCAGATCATACAACTCATCTTCTTTGGCGAATGTGATTCTACGTAGAGAAATAATTTTTCCGAACTCCTTCAACTGCATACGTTTATGGGCCGGAAGGATCACGAGCATATAATTTTCAGACTTTTCCTGTTTCAGAAACAGGTTTTTACACGAGAGTCCCGGTATGTTATCACAATATTTTTCAACATCGGCGGTGGTGAAAACTGCCGGATGCGTATGTAAAATGTACTCCGTTTTATGTTTTTCAAGAAAAATGATCACTTCTTTTTCCATACCTGTCAGGGTTGAATGCTACTGTTATACTCCATCAGGAAAACAAAAAAATCAGCCACTTCCACCATATCCTTGCCCGTAAACCGGATTGAATGTGAATCAATACGCTCCACAATGGACAAATATTCAAGAACTGCCGAAGGCTGATAATTTTTAAACGACACCTCCAGCTTCACCGGGCCTGCTATCTTATAAGGTTTAAAGTCCTTTAACCGGCCCACAGCTTTGCTGCTTGCATCTTTAATCAGCCTGACGGCGGCAGCGGGCGTTAGGGTATTAGCAGAATGAAAACCATAGGCTTCTTTTACCACTGCCACCTCTACATCGCCCAGAAAATCCGTAATCTCTTTGGTAGCGATATCGTCGCCGCTGATCATAATGACCGGAACATCGAAGTGCCCGGTAACCATAGCTGCCCACATCCCTTCAGAAACAGAATGTTCATTAACGCGTACATCGGTGAGCCGTGCGCTCGAAAACGTGTGAGCGCGCACGCCCTTCATATTATGGGTGGATGCATGATAACCGATCAGGATCACGCCGTCAAATGATGCATCAATGCCGGCTACCATGCCAAATCGCCGTGGCCAGGAGCGGATGATCCGAACATCATCGGGAAATTTTTCAATAAGCAGATTCTGGCCATTACCATGTGCATCGGCAACAACGATTTCGTTGGCTCCGGCTTCGAAGGCGCCGTTTATGGCGGCAAGTGCCTCGTCGGTCATAAACCGCCTGAATCGTTCGTATTCAAACCCTGAAGGACCGAGCTGCTCCGCAGTAACTACACCGGCAACACCTTCCATATCCACTGATATCAGAATTTTTATCTTTTTGTTCTGGGCATAACTTATACCAATCGAAAGAAGGATGACGGATAATGTAATGATGGACCGTTTCATAAGCGTATAACGTTTTAAGTGGGAAAACATAAAAGTAGGTAAGTTAGCAGTCAGGTGCAACGCACGTTAAACCCAGAATTGCCATTAGAAATCTACTGCAAACCCGAATTTACTGCACCTTAGATGATTCAACGGTTTGGCTATGGTTTCTTCACGCCAACCAGCCATGCTTTCGGCTTACGCTAATGCTATTATTGGGCTTGGTTATATTCAGTTTTTGGGTTACCCACTTAAAGCGCAGAGATAGTATCCCAAAACCGGCTTCAATCTGCTGAATCACAATTTTTGTTCGATTTCTGAATCATAGCAGATGATGGCTATAGTTTAATACAGCATTGTTATGTTAAATGTAAATGGCTAAAGCCCGGTATATTATAGTGATCTCAAATCCCCAGGCTTAAGCCTGGGGTTAGTAGTGCTAATAAGAGAAAGGACTTTAGTCCTGTATAGTTGCAGATAGCAACGCTAATTTAAAATATAGCCTGGATGATTTGTAATTTATTATATACCAATGTTTTGATACCTAAATGGGTAATCCTATTAAGTTTTTTTACAACAACCAATTATAAAATTGAAAGGAGTACAGTAATGCAGAAGAAAGCTGCTGTATCATATTTACGTTTAATGCTGACTTTCAGGAAATTAATCAGTTAAGGTTTTATTATAATTTTGATTAGCAATAGTTTACCAGTACATTTAAATCAATATTTTATTTACATACAGTATTTTTGGCTGGATGCGGCCGTAATTATCATTTTCAATTAAATATTATGAATCAAGAAATAATAAACCTGTTCGATAAATATACGCACGAGTCAATGCCTCGCAAGCAGTTTCTCAAAAAGCTGACAATACTTACCGGGAGCGCTTTGGCAGCCACATCGGTTTTATCGCTATTGGAAACAAATTATGTCCATGCAGCCACCATACCAGAAACCACAAGTGATCTTAATACAGGATATGTAGAATATGAAGGCGCCAGTGGTAACATAAAGGCCTATATGGCTTCTCCACTCACAAGAAACATCAAGCCCGCTGTGCTTGTAATACATGAAAACCGGGGCTTAAATCCTCACATTGAAGATGTTACCAGAAGAGCAGCCAAAGCCGGCTTCTACGCTATAGCCCCTGATGCCCTATCACCTTTAGGTGGGACACCTGATGACAGCAACAAAGCCAGGGAAATGATTCGTCAGCTAGATGCAACGAAGACACTTGGTGATTTTGTGGCAGGAGTAGATCATTTAAAAGGCCTGGATGAGACTACGGAAAGTGTTGGCTGTGTTGGTTTTTGCTGGGGCGGAGGAATGGCAAACCGGTTGGCTGTTCATTCGGCAAACTTAACTGCTGCAGTTGCCTTCTATGGCAGACAAGCGGCTGTTGAAGATGTGCCGAAAATCAAAGCCTCATTATTGTTAAATTATGCCGGACTTGATACGAGAATAAATGCCGGTATTCCGGATTATGAAGATGCCCTTAAAAAAAATAAGATAGATTATCAGCTTTACATCTATGATAATGTAAATCATGCCTTTCATAATGATACCTCTGAGACACGTTACAATAAAGAGGCAGCCACGTTGGCCTGGCAGCGAACAATTGATTTTTTTAATGAGAAATTAAGGTAGTCTTAACCACACCCAAAGATTTTTTTTGGATTAATATTAGGGATACCACCAAAATCATTTTCATTGTCAGATGATGGCTTGCTGTTGTTTTTGAGTTTCTTTAGATCAAGCTTTTTTCCTTCAAAGGCGCTTTGGCAGTCATTGCTGCCTTTCTTTCAGCGATGAAACTTGTCGAGCTGGTCTTTATACAAATCAAAATTCAGCCATTCGTCACCGATGTGCGCGCCGTAGTTTTTGTAAAAGTTGATGGCAGGCTCATTCCAGTTAAGTACCTGCCACGACATCCGCTGGCAGTCTTCTTCCTGTGCCTTTTGTATTACCCGCTCAAACAGCGCCTTCCCGATACCGTTGCCTCGCTCCGGCCGGGAAACAATGATGTCCTCAAGAAATAAGGTTTTACCTTTCCAGGTTGAATAGCGGTAATAGTATAATGCCATTCCGGGAATTTTCCCGTGATCATTTCCGGCTACATAGAATCCAAATAATGGGTCCGTGCCGAAACCATCTTTTTCCATCATTTCCACGGTAAGGGAAACCTGCTTGGAAGCTTTTTCAAATTCGGCCAGCTCGCGGATGAGTTCCAGCACCCGCGGCAGGTCTTCCTTTCTTCCTTCTCTGATGGTAATGCGCATTTAAACGATGATTCTATTGTGTAAAATTACAACGACCCCGCATAAAGCGTGGCGGGCCTGATAAAATACAAGTTAATTTTTGTTTTATAGCTCTTATTGAGTTTCAAAATTGAGCGCCTATATCCCGGATTGGAAATTTTGGGATTGATCAAATATTGTTAAACCTCCCTAATTTAGTTCCTTCGATAACCGAAGTAAAGTACAAACCCAGATAATTGAAATCGAAGATTGTTGAAATCACCACCCTGACAGTAATTGTTTCCTGTAAAGCTATTGCGATTAACGCTTTATGATCGTAAATTGTACCTACGCTAACCTGTCACACATGAAGAATCCTTTTGTTTTCGGGATATTGAGATTATTAGCTCTTCTATTATTATTGCCTCAATTCCTGTACGCTCAGGAAAATAAATTTGATAAACTTTTCCTCGAAGCTGACTCCTTATTTCAAAAAGGTGAGTTTAAAAAATCCTCAATTCTACTTGATCAGGCGTTTCTATTAAATTATGAACCCGATAATGGAGAGTATTACCACGCAGCTAGGATTTATTCTCTTGCAAATAAAATTGATAAATCATTGAACTATTTAGAAAAGGCTATAGGTGCGGGCTTTGGATATGATTTTATAATGATCTATGATAAAACATTAGAAAATATCAGAAACGAGAAACGGTATAAAGCAATAGAATTAAAATTAAAAAATGGGGCAATTGGTTTTTTTGATATAATTAAACAATTGGAGTCACAAGAAGAAGTAGTTTACTATAATAAAAGGCTATTACTTCAAGATAAAAGTATTCAATATGTTATTTCACTAAATGATAAAATAACACTTAAAACACGAGGCTTAGCAGACTATTCATATCATGAATTATTAAACAGGGCTGGTCGGGAGGATTTTAATTTCAAAGATAAAAACTTAACCTTTTCTAATTCCCATTTGGGAAATGCACTTATTCCATACCTTAATCTTAGAAAACTTTCGATTATTGGATGTGATTCTTCCTCTATTGAAATTAGTCATTGTGAGATTGGCAAAATGCAATATGGTATTAGATCAGGAAGTTACGGAGGTTCTACGTTTAATAAACTAGATTATCTTAATATCATTAATTCAAAATATGACACACTAATAATTTATGACGACTTTACTCGCAGGATAAAGATTGATTCAGTTGAGGTAAGGCGATTTACTTTATGGAGACCAAATAGTTTAAGGGGTATCAAAACAATCCTGGAGGACCTCGAAATAACAAACAGTAAAATTGGGCTTGATGCTAATCGTGTATTCATTGAAGTGCATTCAACAAATACCCTGATTGAGAGTAACTTATTTGAGACCAATGTTACATTTGGAAGTTCTGAGTTTTTACAGAATGTAGAAATAGTTGACAACAGTTTTAATGGATATTTAGATATTGGCTAATCATTTTTTCCAGAGTTTTATACGTATCTCCCATTTCGGCAAGTAACAAAAGGGTTATATCTATACAATCTTGCTACAGCGAAAAATTAT
>JADFHN010000119.1 GCA_022567155.1 Bacteroidota bacterium | reverse complement strand
GTGACATTGATTTCGGGGGTTGCCTGGGCTATTCCAGCCATAATGGCTACCCGTAATATTGAAAACTGGAAAGAACGGATTATTACCATTATGGTAACTCCACTTATGACCTGCTCTGCAAGGTTGCCGGTATATATCATACTGATCGCACTGGTTGTTCCTGATAAATCGGTAGGTGGAATTATTAATTTAGCCGGACTTACGTTGCTTGGCCTGTACCTGCTTGGATTTCTGTCTGCACTTGTAGGGGCATGGGTTTTTAAGAAATTTTTAAATTCATATAAACCCGGTTTTCTTGTTATGGAGCTGCCTACCTACAAAGCTCCCCGCTGGAAAAGTGTTGGCATTACGATGATTGAAAAATCCAGGACGTTTATATTCCAGGCAGGTAAAATCATTCTTGCAGTATCATTGATTTTATGGGTGCTGGCATCGTTCGGGCCGAATAAGGACATGCAAATAGCAGAAGCTGTTGTGAGTGCCGAACTACCTGGTATGACTACTGCGGATAAAGCGTATCGCAACAAGCTTAGTGCTTATAAGCTGGAGCATTCGTATGCGGCCGTTCTTGGCAAAACAATCGAACCGTTTATACGCCCCCTTGGATTTGACTGGAAAATAGGTATCGCGCTTATCACCTCGTTTGCGGCACGCGAAGTTTTTGTAAGCACCATTGCCACAATTTACAGTGTGGGTGAAGATGTTGACGATACTTCGACCATCAAGCAAAAAATGCGTTCGGAGATCAATCCATTAACTGGCGAAAAGGTATATACACCGGCCGTAGCATTTTCCCTACTGATCTTTTACGCCTTTGCCATGCAGTGTATGAGTACACTTGCCATTGTATATCGTGAAACCAAAAGCATAAAGTGGCCGTTGATCCAATTTGCCTATATGTCTGCCATGGCCTATACGGCAAGTTTTGTAGTGTATCAGGTGTTATCCAGGATCTGAAATTGTTGCTGCTACACCCTATAATTGGTTTGCAATCCATCAGGATTACCTTCCCGGACTTTCGCAATCTTTTACATTTTGAGTAAAAAACTTGGAATACTTTCAATTCAGGAGGATGGTTCTGCTAGTGTTTAACCTAAAAAGTTCATTAGAACTTTTTGCACGAAGTGCAGGCGATCCCGCCAAGGCGGAATGCCTGGGTTAAAATCATATACAAAATTAAAAATAGCACGGAAGTAACCCGCCGGCCGGCCGGCGGGCTTCCGCACTACACATAGGAATTACATTTCAAATTCATTTCACTATTTCTTTCATCGATAATTTCCATTAGTTTTAATCGCAAATAAATCCAAACAATTATGAATTTTCGTCCCTATCTGCTTACTGAAACAAACTGGAAAGCAGTGAAAGAAACCAATTTTCAACTTGCAGTGCTGCCGTGGGGCGCTACCGAAGCCCACAACTATCACCTGCCATACGGTACGGACAACATACAATGCGACTATATCGCTAAAGTAGCTGCTGCAAAAGCCTGGGATCAGGGTGCAATAGTAATTGTACTTCCAACCGTTCCTTTTGGGGTTAACTGCCAGCAACTAGATATCCCGTTGACGATAAACATGAATCCCTCCACTCAAATGGCTATGCTGGGTGATGTAACGGAATCGTTGGCGATGAATAACATTCCAAGGCTGGTGGTGCTGAACGGGCACGGAGGTAACGATTTCAGGCAGATGATACGTGAACTTTCGTATCAGCATCCAGAAATGATCATTTGCCAGGTGGATTGGTACAAGGCAATTACAAACTGGAGTGAATTGTTCGAGGATACCGGCGACCATGCCGGTGAAATGGAAACCAGTATCATGATGAAAATAGCCCCGGAACTGGTACGTCCTTTATCAGAAGCAGGATCAGGTAAAAGTAAAAAGCTCAAATTTGAAGCACGCCGGGAAGGCTGGATGTGGGCACCAAGAGTATGGACGCAGGTTACGGAAGACACCGGAATTGGTGATCCTGCACAGGCCAGTATTGAAAAGGGTGAAAAATGCCTGGATATCATTACTGGAAAAATAGCTTCCTTTCTGGTAGAACTGGCACATTCCGATAATTCCGACTTGTATATATGAAGGTGGTTGTATAAACGAATTAACAATCTTCATTCGGCAAGATGGTGAAAGGATAAGACAGGGCCATAAACACCTTCTACACACAACTTTCAGCGTAATCGCCAACAACATATTGTAACTACAACTAAACACACGCAATAAACCATTGAAATTCCGGTCCAATACCCTTACCTTTGCTGCATGGTTCAGTTAATTCTGCTTGTGGTATCTCTGGTAATTGCTTTGGGTTACCTTTATTTCCGGTTCAGGCCCTCGCCCGAAAAGGATTCCTGTGCCGGCGACTGTGGGTGCAGTGTAAAAAGTGAAGTAAGACAAAAATTCTGAGCTTACCTTTCTAACCGGCTCTAGTGTTATTTTAGTGGAATGATCAAATACAGAAATGTGTAAATGCGTAAATGTTATTTATTGTTCGTTTAGAATATTTCTTTCCCGGTCACCCGTCTCTATAATAGTTTATCTTAGCATTTAAGCATTTTAGCATTCGATTAGAAATCTATACCGAGCCTGCCATAAGCCTGATATGATCTTCGGCATACTTAAATGACAGTGCTGATCCGATGATACCGGCATGATTCAGCAACTTTGCCGGAACAATCTCCGCGTCTGATTTGAGCATGTGCAGAAACTTTTCATGGTATTTCACAACCCCTCCGCCGATGATATACATATCCGGCCAGATCAGTTTGTCAATGTATTTCAGGATTTTATTCAGGCGGTATGTCCATTCCTTCCAATCCATATCTTTATTTTTTCGAACCACACTTGAAGCATACTTTTCCGCTTCTTTTCCGTTTTTCAATAAAATGTGTCCAAACTCAATATTTGGCAGTAAAACACCGTCGGTAAAGAACGCGGTGCCTATACCCGTTCCCAGGGTCATCATAATCACAGTGCCTTTATGTCCCTTTCCTGCTCCGAATATCATTTCGGCAAGGCCTGCGGCATCCACATCATTCACCACATGTGTAGGGCATCCGGTGCGTTTATATATCTGTTTGCCCACATTCTGGCCCAACCAGGATTTATCCAGGTTGGCGATCATAAGCACGGTATCGTTTTTTAATGGAGCCGGAAATCCACAACCAATAGGACCCTTCCAGTTAAAATGCCGAACGATTTCAGCAACCGTTTCTACAACATTTTCCGGGGTTGAAGGATCGGGTGTGGGAATACGGTAGCGGTCTTCAACAAGAAATACACCCTTGTCAATATCAACCGGCGCTCCTTTTATTCCGGTTCCGCCTATGTCAATTCCGAGAACTTCCATGCTTCAAAATTAATAAAATATCGGTTTTGAAAAAGTAGTATATTTAGGGAGACAGCTAATGGCCTGTAAGCACCCTACTGTCAACTTCAGGTATCCTTATTTTTACTTTCCTCCCGCCAGAATAAAATCTGACCGACCCAATGCCTTTTTCTTTCACTTTCAGTTCCAGTCTTGAATTCAAATAAATAATGGGATTGCAGCTCTCCTTTCTTACTGGCTTCACTTTTATTTTCTTCCCTCCTTTCTTCCGCAGGATCGTTTGATCCACCATCATCGTATTTTCAATCAAAAGGCAAACAAACAGGTTGTCGTTTTCAATTTTAACAATAAAAACAGGCTGGATCTCAAAAGCTATCTCTTTGCCATATCCGGCCGGTAATGATAAAACCACTACCGGCATCATCGAAAATATATATCTTTTCATCGCAACCAATGTAATTCCAATACAAAATTAACTATAAGATGTTGACATCATATAGCTAAATCGCCTGTTTCCGGTGAAATGTGTATATTTTGATGGATTATTCATAAAATTATGCAATAAAAGAAAACTCATGATTCGCTTTAAACGAAAACTCACCTCGAAGGAATTGTTAAAGGAAAAACGAAAAGATTACCGGAACATTGTGATTATACAGGTTACGATCGTTATTGTAGGTTTACTGCTCTCCGATATTATTCTTGAGGAGCAGGAAAGCCTTACTTCAAAATTGATCATCACGCTCTTCTCCATGTTTTCCGCTTTATACGTCTACCTGCTGTGGGATTTGCTGCGTGATTTCACCAGCAATCAGTTTATAATAAAAGGCGTTATTTTTGTGATCACCGGCGTCGTGATTGTGGGTACGCTCACGGAATTTCCGTTTTACAATATCCTGGAGTTTGAAAACCGCAGGACCTACCTGTTTGTGCTGCACGGCTGCATATTTCCCATCGAAGTGCTGGTGATCGCGTTTACCATCAGGGATATTTTTGGCGGAAATGTGCTTACACCTGAAAAACTATGGGGCGCGGCATGTATTTACCTGATGATAGGCATCTCATTTGCCAGCCTGTATGACCTCATTAATTTTGCTTCACCAGGCTGCTTTGGACCCATACTCCCCCTGGGCATTCCGAGCTATTCGGAATGCATATACTACAGCTTTAATATTTTAGGAGGCACCGAAACGATCTACCCCGACCCGATCCGGCTGGTGCGAAATATAGGCGTGATCGAAGCGGTGTGGGGAAATTTGTTTATTGTACTCATCATAGGCAAATTGCTTACCCTGCCCAGAATGAAAGATGCCGATGAATAGCGATACAGCTGATTCAGGTATTTCATGATAGCAGCGACTGTACATACGCTACGTCCATTCAATGCGCCACCGCTAACGCTGATAGCTATCGGCTAAGGCGACACGCGGTTGTCACCCACGTGCTTTAGACTTTCCTGGTCGTAGGGTCACCCTACGACCAATCTCAGGCAATAATTCACCCGGAACAACGGAGATATAGACTCTGCGGAGGCGCTTAGCGACCGCACACAGGCATGCCAGTGTGAGCAGCCTTGGCCATGCGGGCAAATCAACTTAGTAATGTCGTTGGCATTGAAGAATAAAAAGTTTGTTATTTTCCGCCCGGTAAACAAGTCGATGTTCGCGATCATTTCTCCTGGACCACCATCCTGATAAATTTCCTCTCAATGGTTCCGGTTTACCGAGGCCTTCAAAAGGGGTTCGCTGACATTGTCGAATAAGTTCATGGACACTTCTGAACATTTTTTTATCCGTTTTTTGCCAGTATAAATAATCTTCCCACGCGGGACTCAGGAACATGAAGTCCATTATTCAATAAGACCTCTTTTCACCCCTTTCTCTTCTTTATACTCCTGGATTAAAGTGGTTAAAAAAGCAGACTGGGAGTCTGTAAATGACATTAAGCAGGCATTTGGATATGCAGATTCATTTGGGAAGAAATCCAACAGAATTTGTTATAAAGTAGGAGGTGATAATTATAGATAAATCTACTAAGTAAAGTTTGGCAAGACTATGTGTCATTTGTTTGTTTGCTGGATTGGCACCTACAATGAATACGATAAAACATGTGAAATGGACCAACAAAATACAATAAACTTATTCTGATCATGGCTTTAAAATACACGGTTATTAAGAATGATGAGCAATATTTCAAATATGCAAATGCACTGGAAGAACTCGTTTTTAACAATGGCGATCAAAATGAGATTGAGTTGGTAACTGCATTGATTGAGAAGTACGACCAGGAAAATATGATAACCACGGAATTGGATCCTGTCGAGCTGCTTCATTATTTAATGGATTAGAACAATTTGAAGAACCAGGACATTGCTTCCATCCTTGGATGTAGCAAAGGTTTGGTTAGTCTGATCATGTTCTACAAAAGAGGGTTGAGTAAATCCAACATCCGCACCCTTGCTGATCATTTCAAATTAAATCAGGAGGCATTCAACAAGGAATACGTATTGAAATCAGATATTCGGCTTGCTTAAAGACTCTAAATTAATATTACCCGAGTTTTAAATTCTCCCTCCCGTCTGATACTGCCGTATGTGACTCTGGAGAAGATTATTTACGCACCAAAACCTAATTCCGTAAGTGATTCCTTAAACTTCCTTGATGTGGCCAAAATCAGTTCATCCTTAATTTTTGTAGATTTACCATGATAGTTTTTGAGCAAAACCTCTTTGCGCTAACCGTTACATACCAGATCAAGTGAAAACAATAAAATATCTTCTGTTTTGTTTTATTCCAATAACGGCATGGACCCAGGATACCGAAACAATACACGAAGACTTTAATGGTGATGGATACACTGATGCTTTGAGTTGCTATTACTCGGGAGGCAGTGGATTTGGAGGAAGGTATTGTGAGTTAAAAAATGGAGCAACAAATGAAATATATGAAGTAAACACACAAGGATGTTTTTGTCAAATTAAAAACGCCATTCTAATTCCTCCGGTATTAAGAAAAAAAGAGAATAAATCCTTTTTGGAGGCGATTAAAAAAAATTATTACCTGAATGGAAAGATTCACCTGATCCTTCTTTACAATGGATCATCAATGCGAATAATTCCAATTATGAATTATCAGACAACATTTATTTCGACCTCATAATCTCTTCTCCTACTGAATGGGTGGAAGGTAATATAGAACTCCCCGGAACGTACTACATTGATTTAAAAGGAAATGCCTTACATCAATTATATATTTTGGATTTAGAACCCCCTGACTGGTATAATCAGAAAGAGTATGAGGGGTGGTTGATTTATTATGGTCATAACCATTACAGAAACCCAACCGGAGACAGTCTGACATTGGCAGACAGTTCCCGGTCTTACAAGGCTTATAAAACATCCCATGGCCTGATAATAAAAAAAGAAGAATCATATGCCTGGGTGTTCGTTACTGACTTTGATTTGACAGGAGGACCTCAAAAATTAAGATGGGAATCTATAAAAAAAGTACGGATTTCAGACAATTATGTCATTGTCGAACAAAGCCGGGCACCAGGTGAAACAACCAATATTTTCGTCATAGATATTGAAACAGGCATTTGTGGCAGGATGAAATTTACTTCAAACTTCCCTGAACCATTTTTCATTGAAAACGGCAAACTGCTGGTGGAAGACGCAGGTTATAAAAAATCATTTATGTTAGACGAAATATTTAACGAATTAAAGGTGCAGGATAAATCAATTTCCAAGTAGAAGTGGATGTAGAATTAAAATAAGAACAA
Source organism: Bacteroidota bacterium (assembly GCA_022567155.1). Classification (GTDB taxonomy): domain Bacteria; phylum Bacteroidota; class Bacteroidia; order Cytophagales; family Cyclobacteriaceae; genus SZUA-230. Next base: position 390 of record JADFHN010000119.1, on the reverse strand, counting down.
ACACTTTCTTCCAGGATTTTTATATCTACCAAAACAACTCAAATATCCTTCATATTTGCCTGAAATTGGACTATCAAAGGCACAGCGGGCTTCCGCGCCAGACTTAGTTCTTTCAAGAAGGGCAAATGCCTTTTCTTCTTCTTCACCCATCGGTTCTGTGTACCCGACAATGTCGGTAAACATAATAGCGGCGAATTGGCGGGTTAGTTCAGGCATCTGCTTTCTCTTAGGGTGAATCGTTTGTTAAACCAAGATTCTTCCTTCTAATTTCAAAAAGGGCATTAAGTTCAGGTTTGTTAAGTGCTGCTTGTAAAGCAGGATGGTCAGGTAAATTTTCGGGGAGTGTAAAACCACCTGGCCAAACCGCGCCTACCAGCTCAAACTCACGAT
>JADFHN010000118.1 GCA_022567155.1 Bacteroidota bacterium | reverse complement strand
AGCTATAACCAGCACTACAATACTTACAAGGTTCAGGATAAAACCGGCTTTCATCATTTCTTTGATCCTGATCTTACCACTTGCAAAAACAATGGCATTCGGAGGTGTGGAAATAGGCATCATAAATGCACAGCTTGCAGCCATTGTCACTGGAATAGTTACCAAAACCGGATCGAGGCCAAATCCTGTTGCAATACCGATTACAACCGGGATGAAGATGGTAGTCAGCGCTACGTTACTCATCAATTCAGTCATGAACAACATAATCGTGATCAAAATTGTTATGATAAACCATATTTGCAAATGAGCGCTGCCGGAAATGGCGTCGCCGATAAGCTGTATCAAACCTGTGGTTTCCATGCCCTTGGCCAGACACAAACCTCCTCCAAAAAGGATAAGGATACCCCAGGGCATTCGCCGGGTATCTTCCCATTTCATCAGAAATATCCCTTTTTTCAGATTTACCGGAATTAAAAACATTAATACACCACCGGACATAGCAGTTACGGTGTCATTCAGGTATTCTCCCCCTAATAATAAATTGATGTAATTTTTAAATATCCATCCCAAAGCTGTCATAGTAAATACAAAGGCTACAAGACGCTCTTCCATGCTCATTTTACCCAAATCCAGCAACTGTTTCCTCAGAACTTCTCCGGAGCCTTTGATTACCCCCAACCGGTTTGGAAAAAGCACCTTTGTGATCAATAGATAAGTAAGCATAAGCATTGTAAAGCTAACGGGAATACCAACTAGCATCCATTTACTGAACTCCATGTCATAGTCAATAATTTCCTTCAGGTAACCCACAAGTACAATGTTAGGCGGTGTGCCTATAATGGTGGCCGTGCCTCCGATATTTGCCGAATAGGCGATACTTAATAAAAGCCCCAGCGAAAACAGCTGGAAGGAACGTGGGTTATGATCGTCCAGTTTCACCGAATCACTTTCAACCATCAGGTTGATAACCGACATTGCGATTGGCAGCATCATCACCGTAGTGGCCGTATTGCTTATCCACATGCTGAGAAATGCCGTGGCTATCATAAACCCCAATATAATTCCGTTTGCATGCGTACCGGTAATGCGGATCAGGTTTAAAGCAATACGCTTATGTAATCCGTGCTTTTCAAGTCCCAGTGCAATAAAAAAGCCGCCCATAAAAAGAAAAATAATGGGACTGGCATACGGGGCGGTTGATTCTCTTATATCGAAAACACCGAGTACCGGGAACATGATGAGCGGAAGCAAAGCCGTTACAGGAATCGGAACAGCTTCCGAAACCCACCAGGTTACCATCCATGCAGCCATTCCAAGCACTTTCCAGGCTCCGGGTGCAAGCATCGTATCGTCTGAACCAAAAACGACCAGCAAAAAGAAAACCGGACCGAGAAACAGCCCGGCAATTTTAAATAGTTGTATGTCTTTATTCAACGAGAACAATTCAGAACACTTCTTGGCAGCGAAGTAACTTAATAAAACACATAAAAAAAAGGGCGCTTATAAAGTTAAGCGCCCCCGGATCACGTTATTGGATAACTGGTTAATTGGAAAGTATATAGTAATCCGTGATATAATTGCTCATCAGAAAGTCACTTTTTCCCAAAAGTTTCAACTTTTCGTCCCGGATGTGCTTACTGTCTTATTATTTTGAGTTTTTGACTGGCTTATACAAACCAATCAGTATGCCACAAAGCTATCTTTCAGTAAATCAGCTTATTACACAATTAGAATAATTATAAAAGTGGTCATAATCGTACACTTCCGGTCATTGATGTACACCTGAATGAGGAGAAATCTCATGTTTCTGTTTTCGCTATTGGTACACCCAATCGATAATTTTGATTTAATTTCAATTATATGAGCACCAAAGGTGCGGGAAGCATTAGCCCCGGGCGTAGCGCGGGGATTCTTGCACGCCATATGTAAAAAGCCCCAACGGGGTGTAATCATTCATTCTGTACAACGTTTATCAAATGACCATCAAGAAACCTTTGTTATTAAAAATAAGACATTAAAAAAATAGCCATTACAAAAAAAAATGTTTTAGCTGTATATTTAAATTTAATTGTTGATCACCGGCTGGATGGCGCACCTTTGGCGCTTTTATTATATTGTTTCAATCTAAACCCCGGGCTATCTCCCGGGGCTGTTGGATACCGCCCTTTCAGGGCTATAAATAAAAATAAATAGCGGATTCACTTCCGATCAATGATGTGCACTTGAAGGAAAGCGAAAAACTATTTTCAACCATCATCCTATAGGTCAAACATATCCCTTTTTTTGCAACTCGGCATACATTTTCCAGCATACCCAGGCATCAGTAGCAGCATAGCTTATCTGGGATCCGGTAAGCCGTTCGTTTTCCCAGTTAGATAACTGCTGGCTTTTGGATACCCTCCCTCCGAGAATGATTCCGGCAAGTTTACGGATGCCCTGGTTTTTTATTCCCATCTCAGCAGTTATGACATTCAGATTGATAAATTCTCTTGGATCAAACATCTTAACCTGCCGGAGCGCTTTTATGTCGTCATGCAAAGCAATGCCGATTTTACTTACTCCGGATTCGAAAAAAGAGCAGATTTCGTTGACAAGTCCTGTTTTATTTATGCGTATCAGAAAAACTTTTTTTTCCAGGGCGATCTGAATAAGGGCGACACTGTTTGATCTGCCTTTTACAAAATTGGGTTTTGTTTCGGTATCGAATCCGACAAACGATGCGCGGCTGATCTCATCAAAAGCATCGGACAATCCCTTGCCATTGGAAATCACGAAAGATTTGCCTTCGAATTTTAATAAAGGAAGCATATTTACTTCCTCATTGGTAATTTTGGTGTCAAACATAACTAAGCTGCAATTTTTTGTTGCTCTTCCGGTTTTATGCGCCTTATTTTAATGTTAAAATAGCCGAAAATGATGGTCATTAATGGGCTGATAATATTAAAAAAGCAGAACGGTGCATACGTGAGTGTTGCCACACCCAGCACGGTGGATTGGGTGGCCCCGCATGTGTTCCAGGGCACAAGCACTGAGGTGACCGTCCCTGAATCTTCCAGGGTTCGGCTTAACACTTCAGGTTTTAAACCCCTGTCCCTGAAAGTAGTACGGAACATCCGGCCGGGAACTACAATAGCAAGATACTGATCAGAGGCAGTAATATTAAAAAATAAACAAGTGCCTGCGGTGGAGGCAATAAGTGAGCCTGTAGAGTGCGCAAGCCTGATGATTTCCGAAGCAATACGCTGCAGCATGTGCGCCGAATCCATGACACCACCGAAAACCATGGCCGTCAGAATAAGCCAGATCGTATTGAGCATGCCTGCCATACCTCCAGTTGATAGGAGATTATTGACCATTTCGTTATCAGTGGTTATGCTTATCCTGGTGTACATTGCCTGCATGATGGCTATGTACCCTGACTTCAGGCTGTTGCCATCCGTAATTCCGGAAATACTGTCGAAGATATGAGGCTGGAAAATTATAGCCGCCAGTGCACCGAGCAGGGTGCCCGCCAGTAGAGCCGGTAACGCCGGCACCTTTTTAACGATCATAGCAATAACCGCAACCGGTACGATGAACAACAGCGGGTTGATGTTGAAGGTGTTGTCGATGGATGCCAGGATATTGGGAATATCGTTGGATGCCGGACCGGCCTCAATAAAAAAACCCCATACCAGAAAGATAACAAGGGTTATCGTAATGGAAGGTCCGGTAGTAAGGATCATGTACCTGATATGTGTAAACAGGTCGGTGCCTGCCATGGCCGGAGCCAGATTGGTAGTGTCAGACAATGGCGACATTTTATCACCAAAATATGCCCCTGAAATGATCGCTCCTGCTATCAATCCCTCTCCAAGTCCCAGCGCTTTACCTATACCAAGCAGTGCAATACCAACGGTTGCTACGGTTGACCATGAACTCCCGGTAGCAAGTGAAACGATGGCAGCAACCGCACAGGCGGCCACCAGAAAAATAGTTGGATTCAGGATTTTAAGACCGTAGTAAATCATGGCCGGCACTACCCCACTGATGAGCCAGGTGCCCGACAGGGAACCTATCAGCAACAGGATGAGGATAGCAGACATGGCGGAACTTATTGATTTTACAACGCCTTTCTGGATTTCAAGCCAGTCATAACCCAGTTTTACAGCGATCACCCCGGCAACAGTTGCTGCAAGCAACAATGCCATCTGGTTTGAACCAGAGAGGGTATCGTCTCCAAAGAGGTAAACATTCGTTCCCAGCAGTGCTATCAGAACAACCAAGGGTATAAGCGACAGGAAAAGCGTAGGTTTCCGGGGAGTTTTTAGTATCTTTTTTTCAGTATCCATTTTGTAGAAGCCGTCAAACTAAAAATTATTTCTATTTTCCAACTCCCTGAACTGATAATTAATTCCTCTTTGCTTTTGATATTCAAGAATAAATTCAAAATTATCGACATTTTCGCCTAAATATTCCGGAGGGCAAATACCTTTTCGGTTAAACTTCTTTTCAAGTACCAGATTGGCTGCCGCAGTGCACGTATAGCCTGTGGTTCTGGCCATTGAAGTGGTGCCTGTCTCGGCGTCATATTTATCATGTACATAGTATTCATAATGCCTGGGAATACCGTTTTCTATTCCTTTTATGCGAATCCGCATTACGGTAAATTCTTCTTCTCCGGGATTCAGTTTCCACATTGGAAATAAAAGTCTTGAAGTTACATCCACAGGTTTTATTTTTATACCGTTTATATCGATTTCTTCGGTGGAAAAGAAGCCACTGGCCCGCAAAACTTTAAGGTATTCCACGCATCCCGGATAGCGAAGCGTTTTTTCGATCATATCAGGCACATCCATCGTTTTGATCAGCGAGCGAAGGCCGTCCGAATTCCAGGACTCAAGAGTGCCTATACCTGGAAAATCAACAAGTTCCGTATCTGACAGCGCTTCTTTTACCACTAATTTCCCATTTTGAATATACCTGGCCGGACGTACATACTCTTCTATCACATCTGCAGGGGAAAATACGGCTTTATACTCATAGGGCCACTCCCGATTCACAGGCAGGCCTCCCACAAGACATTCATAAGAAGATACCTCCATTTTTGTATGTTGGTAGCCCAAAAAAATATTACCCATGCCAGGCGCAACTCCGCAATCAACCACTGCAGTCACATTTTGTGACTTTGCAAGTTCGTCCAGCCCAAACGGATCTTCGGGGAAGAAAGAGATATCCACGATATTTTTTCCTGCTTCGATCACCTCTTTTACCATCCGGTATCCCATAAATCCGGGAACTGACCCGATCACAAGATCAAAATTGGTGACAAGCTCGCTGATCCGGCCGTCTTCTGTCAGATCAGCCTGTATGGTATCAAGACCGTTCTTTCTGATTTCATCCAAAGCCTTCTGATTGTTATCTACGGAGGTTATACGGTGATCTTTGGCCAAATCAAACGCAATGGCTTTTCCTACCAGCCCGGCACCAAAGACGATGATATTTTTCTTCATTTCACAAATTTGTGTTTATATGACCCGGAATATTTTTATATGTTTATATTCAGGCTTGCCAAATTACAATCTACCAAACGAAAGCCAATGAAAGACCCGTCAATATTATTTCAGAAAGCAAAAAAGTCCGCATTCCATCTGTGGCTGTTAAACCGGATCATGTGGCGTATTATACCTTTCAACAAACCCCACAGGTTTCTGATTGAAAAGGTAGAAGAAAAAGGCTTGGTGATGAAACTTCCGTATATCCGGAAAAACCTGAATCATATAAAAGGCCTGCATGCCTGCGCCCTTGCCACTCTTACCGAATACGTTACCGGGCTAACGCTGCTTACATCGCTGGAATTCAGAAAGTACCGGATCATTATGAAAAAAATCGAAATGGAATACCATTACCAGGGTAAAACCGATGCACATGCCCGTTTTGGAGTTTCTGATAAATGGATTGAGGAGCGGGTGAGCAACCCGGTAGCACAGCACGGAGCTGTGGAAGTGGACTGCCTGGTTGATATATTTGATGCAGATAACAACAAACTTTGTACAGGCAACGTATGCTGGCAGATAAAAGACTGGGAAAAGGTGAAGACAAAAGTTTGAAAAGAATGTTATCCGGAAGAATTTGCTGAAATTGTGTATCCTTTTGTCAAGGTAAATTTATTAATTTTATGTAGATGAATGTCAGATAGTGGAATTGCTGCAACCTTTTTTAAAAACATTTGTCTTTGTATTACTTTTATTCCATATAAATCATTAGCTATGAGAAAAATCGTATATCCATTTCTGTTAAGTGTGTTGGTAATACTTTGTGCATCCAATGACTCATTTGCCCAAAAAGAAACAAGAGATTTACCGGAATTTACAAAAGTTTCGTTTGCGATTTCCGGGCATCTGTATATCCGACAGGGAGACAAACAAAGTGTAGTGCTTGAAGGCGATGACCTTGATGAGATTGTAACGGAGGTGTCAGGCAGGAGATTGAAAATTAAAAGAAAAAACAGCAACTGGTGGTGGAATAACAAACGGGTGGATATCTATATAACGTTAGGAAAACTGGAAGGGGTAAGCGTAAGCGGATCAGGAAAAGTAACCGGAGAGTCGAAATTTTTAACGGAGAAAATGGATATATCAGTGAGCGGATCGGGCAATGTTGAACTTGAGATGGAAGCAGGTACCATTGATACGAGGATTTCAGGATCAGGGAAAATCCTGCTGACAGGTAATACGGAGGATATAAAAATTTCCATCAGCGGATCGGGCCGGATGTTGGCAGAAGACCTCCGGTCGGAAAGGTGCAAAATCAACATCAGCGGTTCAGGGTCGTGCCGGATATATGTGACCAAAGAAATTGATGCGCATGTAAGCGGTTCGGGCAATATTTACTACCGGGGTGATCCGGATAAAGTATATCACCATGCATCCGGCAGCGGGAGTATTAAAAAGATGTAATAAATTTCCTTTCTCAGAGTACAAGCGAATAGTCTCATGGAATCATTCATTAGCTTATTCGGTCGCTATGCTAACTCTGAAATCTTTCTCTAATTTATATCTATATATATCCATATATATCTAAATAAATGCCTTTTTCTATTCATTTTACTGGGTCCATTCCAGGAGTGTCTGCTAAGAATCTCATGTTAACCTTTCTACTAATGAACAATTGTTGTAAGTTATTGGTTATCAAGTAATAGTAATTTTCATTACAAAAGTCCTCTCCAAAGCTATTTCTATGCCCTCTTTTGTCATTTCGATCCCGCTTCTAGCGGGAGAGAAATCTTTACAGAAGTGATAGCAGGCAATCTCCTTATAAACTAAACTATACCACCAATCGTCATTACCCGAATCGCAATAGCGATATCGGGTAATCCCCTTGTTTGAGGTAGTAAAGTAATTATTCATTACAGTGTATAATTCATGAGATTACCCGGATAAACCGGGTAATGACATTCTTCGTTGAGGATTACCCGGATAAACCCCCGCGGCGGGGCAGATGGGTAATGACGTTGTATTCCATCCATCATTACACATTTACTTTCATA